>DATFQP010000321.1:0-9595 GCA_035264145.1 Propionibacteriaceae bacterium | reverse complement strand
CAGTGTCGTCGCTTACGTGGACGAGGCTCGGATCACGCAACGGCAGGTGGACGACGCTGTGAACGCCATCTCCGGAACACTTGAAGAAGGGCAGCGAGTGTCCAGCCAGGCGGTCGTCAACGCCATGATCCATGGCGAGCTCGCCGAGCAGGTTGCGGCCCGCCAGAACATCGTGATCAGTGACAGTGACCGCGATGAGGTGCTCAAAGGCAGCAATCTCGCGCCACTGCTCCCGGTCGAGGCAGCGCGGCCGGTCCTCGACGACATCGCCGACGAGCAGATCGTCGCTTCCAGGCTGGGAGAGCAGTACGTCACCGAGATCGGCAAGATCAACGTCACGCTGAATCCGCGACTGGGTGTGCTGGACCCTCAACAGAAAACGATCATCGAGAATCAGTCCAGCTCGCTCGCATCCTCCGCACCTGCCGGTTCCACCCCCTGAGTCGATGGACCACCCGCAACTCGCGCGGCTGATCGAGGTCATGGCGACCTTGCGAGAGGCGTGCCCGTGGGACGCTCAGCAGACCCACGAATCGCTGGCGCAATACCTCATCGAGGAGACCGCCGAAACGATCGAGGCGGTCGAGACCGGCAATCAGGATCTTCTGTGCGAGGAGCTGGGTGACTTGCTGCTGCAGGTCTTCTTCCATGCCGAGATTGCCGCCGAACGTGACGGCGGGTTCACCATCGAGGACATCGCGGCCGGTACCGCGGACAAGTTGATCGCCCGCCATCCGTATGTCTTCGCCACCGACGAGACGCCCGAGGACCTGCACTTCAGCTGGGAACAGCGCAAGGCCGCAGAGAAAGGCCGGATGTCAGTGCTGGACGGTATCCCCGACCAGCTCTCGTCTCTGGCTCGAGCGAACAAGATCGTTAGCCGGGTCCGCTCGCGGCGGGTCAGCGTCGATCTGCCCAGTGATCCGATAGCCGAAGATGATCTTGGCCGGCAGGTGCTCGCCCTGGTGGCCCGCGCTCAGGCCAGCGGCATCGATCCCGACCAGGCGGTACGGGCGGCCGTACGGGACCTCGAGGCCCAAGTGCGGGTCGGCGAAGCAAGCCGGAGTGGGCAACCTGCGGGCTAGGCTGGCAACATGTCCGAGCCGCCCGGTCCCCGGGATCACTCGCCACAGCCGGAAGCCCCCCTGCAGCCCGGACCACCGCAGCCACCGCCCAGCGGCGGACACCGGCCGCCGTCGGGCGAGTCTGAATATCGCCAAGGCCCGCAGCCCCGGAGTGAATACGACCAACGCCGTTCGCCCCAGGTTGAATACGATCAGGGCCGTCCGCCCCAGGCTGAATACGACCAGGGCCGTCCGCCCCCGTCCGAATATCCGCATGAGCCGCAGCACCGGACCGAATACGACCAGCGCCGCCCGCCCCAATCCGGATATCCGCGAGGACCGCAGTCCGAGATCGAATATCAGCAGCGTTCCCAGCCCCAGACCGGATATCGGCAGCAGCTCCAGCAGGGATACCAGCAGCAACCGCCCTACGGACCTCGGCAGCCCTACACCGTGCACCGAGCCAGCGAGGAAACGACCCGCGACGCCCAAGCCGCACTGGCCGCCCGAATGGAGCTCGGTCCGGAGTACACCGAACACGTCGCAGAGGGTCTCGCCGAGCGGGTTGAGCAGCTGGCCGCCATTCGGGCGGGGGAGCTGCGTCATGAGGCCGAGGTCGCAAACTCGACCGGTCGTAGTGATCAGTCTGGTCGGGTACGGCAGTTCGTCCTCGGCATCGTCTCGCTCACGGTCGGCATACCGATCACAGCCATTGCCGCCACCAACACCGATCCGGGTCTGCTTGGCGTGGCAGTCTCCTGGCTGGGCATCGTCGGTGTCAATGCCGTCCACGCCCGAGCCAACCGACCACGGGAGTAGGTCACCTCGCCTGAATCTGCGGACGCTCCGTTGGGTCTGCGGCGCTCGAGGTCGGCGCGCCGATAGGCTGACGGCAATATCTCTGTGCTCCGGGATCGGGTGACCTGCCGGTCGGGGCGACATCGGAAAGGCGACACTCGTGGCCAGTATTGAGTTCATCGGGGCGCGCGAGATCCTCGACTCCCGCGGCAACCCAACGGTCGAGGTCGAGGTCATCCTCGACGACGGGTCCGAGGGTCGTGCGGCAGTGCCCTCCGGCGCGTCGACGGGTGCCTTCGAGGCGGTAGAGCTGCGTGACGGTGAGAGCCGGTACGGCGGCAAGGGAGTCAGCAAGGCAGTGCTCGGCGTCATCGATCAACTGGGACCCGAACTGATCGGTTACGAGGCTAGTGAGCAGCGCCTCATCGACCAGGCGATGCTCGACCTGGACGGTACCGACAACAAGAGCAAGATCGGCGCCAACGCGATCCTTGGCGTGTCGCTCGCGGTCGCTCACGCCGCTGCCCACTCCGCCGAACTGCCGCTCTATCGCTACGTCGGCGGGCCGAACGCCCATCTGCTGCCGGTCCCGATGATGAACATCGTCAACGGCGGAGCTCACGCCGATTCCGGCGTCGACGTTCAGGAGTTCATGATCGCGCCGATCGGCGCATCGACCTTTCGGGATGCACTCGAGATGGGCGCAAGCGTCTACCACACCCTGAAGTCGGTGCTGAAGAAGTCCGGCTATGCCACTGGTCTGGGAGACGAGGGCGGCTTCGCTCCAGCGTTGCCGGTGAACGTCGCTGCACTGGAGCTGATCTCCTCGGCGGTCGAGAGTGCCGGACTTCAACTGGGCAGCGATGTGGCGTTAGCGCTCGACGTGGCGAGCACGGAATTCTTCGAAGGCGGCACGTACACCTGGGAGGGCAATCCCAGATCCTCGGGCGAGATGGCCGCGATCTATGAGCAGTGGACCAACGACTTCCCGATCGTCTCCATCGAAGATCCTCTCGCGGAAGACGATTGGGCCGGTTGGAGCGCGCTGATGATGAGCAGGCTCGGCGAGCGGGTGCAGGTTGTGGGGGACGACCTCTTCGTCACCAACGTGAGCCGGCTGCAGCGCGGGATCGCGGAGAAAGCCGCCAGCGCGCTCTTGGTCAAGGTGAACCAGATCGGCACGCTGACCGAGACGCTGGACGCCGTCGACCTGGCTCACCGCGCCGGCTTCCGCTGCATGATGAGCCACCGCTCGGGAGAGACCGAAGACACGACCATTGCCGACCTGGCCGTGGCGACGAATTGCGGGCAGATCAAGTCGGGTGCACCGGCTCGTACAGACCGGGTGGCAAAGTACAACCAGCTGCTGCGGATCGAGGAGGATCTTGACGACGCGGCACGCTATGCCGGGGCGTCGGCGTTTCCACGGTTCGCGGGCTAGGCGGCGAACGTGGCGTCCGGCCCACGGTCAACCGCGCGCCCAGGCGCCGGTCCGGGGCGGGGCCGGGCGCGCACCCGCAAACCCCTCAAGCGCCCGCCCTCTCCGGCACGGAAGCCGGCGGAGGCTGTTGCGCCGCAGACCACGACGGCATGGCGATTTCCCCGCCCACCGTCGGGCCTGACGACCCGGGCCATCGCGCTGGCGGTGGTGTTCTTGATCTTGACCATCTCGTACGCCACAAGCCTGCGCATCTATTTTCATCAGGCGCGGCAGATCGCGAGCGCGCGCACCGAGATCACGACCCGCCAGCAACGCATCTCCGAGCTTCAGGGTGAGCTCGCCCGGTGGAACGACGACGAGTACGTCAGGACCCAGGCCCGTGACCGCCTCGGCTGGGTCGTGCCCGGTGAGACCGGCTTTCGAGTGATTGGGCCGGACGGGAGGCCGCTCGGCGGGGGAGCGGAGATCGGGTCCGGGACCATGCCGCAAGAGGCCTCCACCGACGCTTGGTGGTCGCGGCTCTGGGGCTCGGTGGAGGCGGCAGACAATCCCACCCCAGTGTCGAAAGATCCTGCGGAGGAGCCAGCGATCACCGAGAAGACGGTCCCACGTGACGCCTCTGGTTCTCCGACCGGATCAGCATCGCCCCGCTGACCGGACTCCTCTTCTGCTCGAGGAGGCCGGCCTGGGTTCGAAAGGGCGCGACCTGACGGACCCGTCGGCTCGCCGCGTTGGGCCTACCGATCATCGTGGGCAGTCAGAAATTTCTCGATCTGAT
Organism: Propionibacteriaceae bacterium; assembly: GCA_035264145.1. Classification (GTDB taxonomy): domain Bacteria; phylum Actinomycetota; class Actinomycetes; order Propionibacteriales; family Propionibacteriaceae; genus Microlunatus. The sequence continues at coordinate 5,514 of DATFQP010000321.1, read as the reverse complement.
CTGCCGTCGGCAGGCTCGGACTTGCACCACGGGCGGTGACGGCGAGCGCTCCGGCGGCCATGGCTCGGCGGACCGCATCGGGCCACGGCCGCTCCTGGGCCAGCGCGGCGCCCAGTGCGCCGGCGAAAGCGTCGCCAGCAGCCGTCGTATCCACGGCCTGCACCAGAAATGCCGGAAGGTCTTCCACTCTGTCATGGTGTACAGCCACGGCCCCGCGCTCCGCCATCGTCAGCAGCGCCGTCTGTGCGCCGTGATCAAGAAACCAACGCCCCGCGCGTACCGCTGCCGCGCGATCGTCGACCCGGGTTCCGGTGATCAACTCGGCCTCGATCTCGTTCGGCTTGACGACCGAAACTCCGCCCCAGATGCTGGTGGGGAGCGGAAGCGCGGGCGCTGGATCCACAATCAAATCGAGACCGAGCTCGCGGCTGAGGCTGGCCACCATCTCGATCACCGGGATCGGAATCTCCAGCTGGACCAACACGATCGCGATGCGGTCCCTCAGTCCGCGCAGTGCCTCCTCGGCATGCTCGATGGTGAGCAGAGAATTCGCATTGGGGACAACAGCGATGTCGTTCTGGCCGGTCATGGTGTCGACTCGAATGTGGGCGATTCCGGTATGGCCATCCAGGACTTGGACGGCCGACGTATCGACCCCCTCCGCGGTCAGCGTGGCGAGTGTCACCTCCCGAAAGATGTCACGTCCCACTGCCCCGATCATGTACGTTTCGGCGCCCGCGCGGGAAGCTGCGACGGCCTGATTGGCTCCCTTGCCGCCCAAGGCAAGACCGAAGTCGCTGGCGATTACCGTCTCACCTGGTCGGGGCAGTGGCGATCCGTAGGCCGTGAGGTCGGCGTTGATGCTGCCGACTACGGCTACGCCTCGGCCCGCCACACCGTGAGCTTAGTGATCTGCGGTCTCGCCGAAGGTGCTGGCCACTGACACCATCCCGGCCGGAATCGGGTGATTGGGCCAGCCGCTCTCGCAGTTACATGAGTCGGGAGAGGATGGGCGAGTGCGCGAGCCGTTGACCGCAGAAGACATCGAGATCATCGCTGCTCAGCTGCAGCGGCCGCCCCGGGGACTGGCCGGATTGGCGTATCGGTGTCAGTGCGGCAAGCCGGCGGTGGTGACCACCGAGCCACGGCTCGCGGACGGTACGCCGTTCCCGACCACGTACTACCTCACCTGCCCGAGGGCGCATGCCGCCTGCTCGACCTTGGAGTCGCGCGGGCTGATGACCGCGATGAACCGACGGCTTAGCCGCGATGCCGGCCTCGCGGAGGTGTATCGCCGTGCTCACCAGTCATATCTGAGCGACCGTGAAAAGCTTGGCGATGTGCCCGAGATCGCTGGCGTGAGTGCTGGCGGGATGCCAGATCGAGTCAAATGCTTGCATGCGCTTGCTGCTCATGCTCTTGCCGCGGGACGTGGAGTCAACCCGTTGGGTGACGAGACGCTCGATGAGGTGGGTCAATTCTGGATGCCGCCATGTCTAGAGGAGTCGTCATGAAGGTTGCGGCCGTCGACTGCGGTACCAATTCACTCCGCCTGTTGATCGCCGAGTCCGGGCGCGAAGGTGGCTTGGTCGATCTCGATCGACGGACCGAGATCGTCCGGCTAGGACAGGGCGTCGACGCGACCGGCGAGTTCCATCCTGACGCACTGAAGCGGACGTTCACCGTCACCGAGAGGTACGCCAGGCTGATCACGAACGCCGGCGTACCGACCGACAAGATCCACTTCGTCGCCACCTCGGCTTCCCGAGACGCGAAGAATCGCGACGAGTTCTTCGAGGGCATCGAGTCACGGCTCGGCGTGCTGCCGGACGTGATCAGTGGTGATGCTGAGGCGCGGCTCTCCTTCGCCGGTGCGCTCAGTCGCGTCAGGCCTGAAGGGGACCCGGTACTGGTGATGGACATCGGTGGGGGTTCGACGGAGTTCATCGTGGGTTCAGCGGCCGGCGTGATGGACTCGGCCATCTCGCTAGACATCGGCTCGGTGAGGCTCACCGAGCGATTCCTGAAGAGAAACCCGGCAGCCGAAGATGATCTTGCTAGGGCCGCGGACTACGTCGACCGGATGCTGGACGAGTCGGGCCTCGACTTCGGTTCAGTCGGTGCTTGGATCGCCGTGGCCGGCACTGCCACCGCTTTGGCCGGCGTCTATCTGGAACTCGAGCACTACGACCGCGACCGAGTGCACGGGTCGCGCATCCCCCTACCCGACGTCGGCGGGCTGTTGCGCAGGCTGAGCGGGATGACGGTCGACGAGATCCGCTCGCTGCCGTCTATGCATCCCGATCGGGCCGACGTGATCACGGGAGGCACTCTGGTCGCGGCCCGGGTGGCCGAGCGGCTCGGAGTAGCGCACATGCTCGTCAGCGAGTCCGACATCCTGGACGGCATCGCCCTCGCCATGCTTGGTCGCTGATCTGCGGCCCGATGCTGCGTCGGCCCAAGTGGAACAATGCCCGGGTGAGTCAGCTCGCCATCACCGTCGTGGGGCATGACCGGCCCGGGATCATCGCTCGAGCAGCCGAAATCCTGGCTGCATCAGGGATGAACCTCGAGGACTCGTCGATGACCCTCCTCCGGGGTCATTTCGCCATGACCCTCATCTGCGCCGGCGAGTCATCGACCTCCGAGATCGAGTCCGCCCTGCAGCCGTTGATTGACGAATCGCTGGACGTGACTGTACGGGAAGTTCCGGTGGAGGTGGACAAGTCATCCCTGGGCCTGCCGTATCTGGTGACGGTGCACGGCGCAGACCGGTTGGGCATTGTGGCCCAGTTGGCCACCGTCATCGCCGGTGCCGGCGGCAACATCACCGACCTCAGCACGCGGCTCGTCGGCGACCTCTATGTGTTGATTGCCGAAGTCGACCTTCCGCTCGAGGTCAGCGTGGAGGCTTTGCGGCGCGAAATCTCCCGCGTCGCCGCGGAACTCGGCGTCGACGCCAGCCTGCGTCCAGTCGAACGTGATGATCTGTGAGCTGGATGCTGCCGACGCTTCCTTCGGGGCGGGTACAAGATGTCGTGCGCGCGCCGGGCCACGTCTTGTCTGTCAGAGGCCATCGCGCTGATCCCAGCGATCCTCAGGTCGTCCAGCTGTGCGCCGATTTGGTGGCGACCATGCGGGTGTCTCCAGGGTGTGTCGGCCTTGCGGCACCTCAGATCGGTGTTTCGACCCAGGCGTTCTGTGTCGATGTGTCCGCTCACCCCAAGGCCAGGACTTCACACGGTTTGATCGTGGTGGTCAACGCCGAGGTGGTCGAGGCGACTCGCAACGAAAAAGGCCGGGAAGGTTGCATGTCGGTGCCGGAGCTCACCGGCGATGTCAAGCGGGCGACCCTGATCACCGTCGCCGGACAGCTACCGGGAACTGGCGAAGACATCGACATCACGACCGACGCTTTCGAAGCCCGAGCGCTGCAGCACGAGATCGACCACTGCGCCGGACTCCTCTTCTTGGACCGGGTGGCGGGGGCACACGCCATCCACGCTCGGAAGGTCTATCGCGATCCGCCCGCACCGTAGGCAACACCTTGCTGGGTCGGTAAGGTCTGAAGCTATGAAGAGGGCGGCTCCCTGCCGACGCGTCAACCCCGGATAAGGCCCGGGCAAGGACGGCCGGCGCCTGGCACCGGCCGCGGCCGTTCCCTGCTCGCCGTGATCACCGACCGCGCGACAGCCGCCCGACCCTCTCGGATCGTGATGCAACGGGTCGGGCGAGCCGTTGCCCTTACGCTGGGTGCCACTCTCCTGACCTTGCCCTTTGCGGCTGCTTGGGGCATCGGACACGCTCACATCGACGACTACCTGGGGCCGCACAGCGCGACCTTCTCGGCCAATTACGACGGCGAGATAAAAATTGATCTTGGTCCGATAGGCAACGCCTACCTGCCGAGTCCGGCCGCTCCGATCGGACTGGGTGTCACCATAGGCGGCGTCGGCCAGGCGGCCGAGAGCCTCGTCACACTCTTCTCCGATCAGACGCTCGCCGCCTATGCCGGCCTGTACTCCGAGCCCGGCGAGGCAGTCGGCGGGGTGGTGGAACGCCTCGAGATCGACGCCCTCAAACGCGCACTGGTCGCCGAAGCGGTGCTATTGACGCTCTTCGCCGCCTGGGTGCTCCGGCGCCGATGGTTGTCCCCGTGGCTGGCCTATTATGCCTCCGGGCGCCGCCTTGCGGCGGTGTACGTCGTAGTCACCGCGTTGGTGGTCGGCTCCATCCTGGTGCCGCGAGGAAGCGACGGCACTCGGATACCAGTCGGGGTCGCGCGCGGCACTCGACTCGGCGACCTCACGGTGGACAACGTCATCCTCGCCGACCTGGTGAATCGCGGCTTCAGAGGCGTCCGGTTGCTGACCGAACGACAACAAAGGAGAGTGCGGACCTACATCGACAAAGCCAACAGCAGCCTGGCGGCACAAGGCACAAGACTGCCACGGCCTCGCGCGGGGGAAGCCATGATGATGGGATTCAGTGACCTCCACTGCAACCGCGCGATGACAGAGTTGATCACCCGGCTGGAAAGGGCCACATCTCCTGCGGTGGTGTTCAGCTCGGGTGACGACACGCTCAACGGCACTGCGATGGAGCGTGGTTGCATTCGCCGGGAGGCCAAGATCACTGAACGCGTCCCCTTCGTCGTAGCGGGAGGCAATCACGATTCAGAGGTGACCGAGGCTCAGATGAGATCCGATGGCATCGCTGTCCTTGATGGCGCGGTCGTGGATGCGGGGCCAGTACAGGTCCTGGGTGACGACGATCCCCAGTACAACAATTTGAGCGGCGAGCGAGTGTCGGGACGTGAGGAGTCACAGGTACAACTTGCGGAGCGGCTGGTCGGGGTGGCCCGTGGCGGCGGGGTCGACGTGATGCTGGTACACGAGCCCCAGGCGGCAACCGTCATCATGACGACACCTGATCCCCCAGTCAGGCTGGTTCTGTGGGGACACTTCCATGCCGAGGAGGTTCCTTTGGTGATGCTGCACAAGGATGGCTCGTGGACCGTTGGTATGCAGCAGGGCACCGCAGGAGGAGTCCGTGTCGACTACACCTACCTGGGCACGCCTTTCTCAGCGCCGCTGATTAGCGCTGACGTCTACTTCTACTTCCGCGACGAGGCGACCGGCCTGATCACCGGCGTGCAGCCGGTGCACTTTCTGCCCGAGGCCAAGGTGGTGATCGGGAAACGAATCGCCACCGGAGACCTCGCCCGCCTTCCGATCCAGACTCGCATTCAGCTGGGCGGCGGAACGCCGTCGCCGACTCCGGCCGCAACACAAGCTCGGTGAGCAGCCGGTCGAATGCGCGCGCTACCCCAACCACGGCGCGGGCTGCCGACAGCGCCGAGGACGGTGGATGGACCACTAGGATCGCCGCAGAGCCAGGTTGGACCCGGCGGCCCCCGTAGCCCAACGGCAGAGGCAGGCGGCTTAAACCCGCTCCAGCATGGGTTCGAATCCCATCGGGGGCACACATCGGTGGCCCGGCTTCTTAACCGTT
>DATFQP010000320.1:0-7433 GCA_035264145.1 Propionibacteriaceae bacterium | reverse complement strand
GGTGACAGTGACACTGCGTACGCCATCGATCCCTGACAGCTCCGGGACCGCCACGTTCTCGACCTGACGGCCGGCTTCCTCTAAAGGTGCATCAGATGCGACGGCCAGCAGTAGGACCGGGATGTCGTCGGTGCTTCCGGTTATGACCTCCGTCTCCACCTGATCCGGCAGCGTCGGCGCGATGCCGTCGACTGCGTTCTGGATATCAGCCACTACCTTGTCAGGGTCGAGGTCGTAGTCCCATTCGACGGTGATCGTGGCGAGCCCGTTTGTTGAGGTCGACTGGACTTTCGTGACTCCTGATACGCCACTGAACGCGCGCTCCAGCGGTGTCGACACTTCGTCGGCAACGATCTGCGGCGAGACGCCCGAGTAGCTTGCCGTCACGAATGCGGTTGGCACCTGAATCGACGGCAACAGCTCCTGCTTGAGGTTGACAGTCGCCAGTACCCCGAAGACGATGATGGCCAGCGTGGCGAGGCCGACGATCATCCGGTTGGCGAGACTCAGCCGCGTCAGGGAGGTCAAGCGCGGACTCCCTTCCACGTCCATTGGGTCTCAAGCGCCATCCGCGCCTAAAGATGGCATCGATGGTCCTTCGCATCGAGCTTACAGTTAGCACAACATCAATAATCAAGCCGTTACGCTCTAAACCAAGAAGACGCCGATGGCCCAACAACAGGCGAGGAAATGACGGGGACTGCTCGCGATGACGCGACAGCTGGCAGCGAACAGGACGAGTTGATCAGCCGTCTGGAGCAAATGCAGGACAGTTTCGAGCGCCGTGCCTTGTCGTTAATGGCCGAGCCGCTGATCTCGACTCCACTCACGATGCAGCAGCTCAAGGTACTAACCATGATCGCGATCGATCCTGATAGGGCCACCGGTCACGGCCTTGCCGCGCAGTTGAAGGTGTCCGTAGCCACGATGTCTGGGCTCGTCGATCGACTGGTGGAACATGGGATGGTAAGTCGTGAAGAGGATCCCAGCGACCGGCGAGTCCGCCGGCTGAGCGTAACTCCCGAAGGTAATGCGACGATCCGCAGTTTGTTGAGCTCGGCCGGCACCATGCCGACTCCGGTCCTCCGCCGACTGTCCATCGAGGACCTCCGCGCCCTCGTCCAGGGCGTTCTTGCGTTCGACCGTGCCGTCCGCGAGCTGGCCGAAGGCGCAATCGGCGAATGATCATCTAGCTGCCACGCCGCGGAATTTCCCTGCCGCAGCCACCTTCCTCCTCGACGCCAACGTGCACCGAAGTCCTCTCGCTGCTCGAACAGCTCTGGAAGGGCATCAGCGTCTATCGTCGGTGAGATGCAGGCGTCAGAGGTCCCGCGCGCGGTGGCGGCGGCTATGTCGATCGCCTCATCACTCGACCTGACAGTCGACGACGCGATCGTGCTTCAGAATTCGAACAGGCTCACTCTGCGTGTGCTGCCTTGTGACGTCCTGGCCCGGGTGGCACCTGTAGCGCATCAGGTCGCACAGTTCGAAGTCGAGCTTGCTCAACGGCTCGTCGAATCCGGGTGCCCTGTGGCCGCTCTTGAGCCTCGAGTGGACCCACGCGTCTATGAGCGTGATGGCTTCGTGGTCACCCTGTGGACGTACTACGAACCCGTGACATCACGAGAGATTTCACCGGCCGACTATGCCTATGGGCTGGAGCGGCTGCATGCCAGCATGCGCAAGCTTGACGTCTCGGCGCCGCACTTCACGAATCGAGTCGACTCGGCCCAACAACTCGTGGGGAGCCGCGACCACACTCCCGCGCTCGCCGACGCGGACCGGGAGCTGCTCGGCGACACGTTGCGAGGCCTGAGACGAGGGATCGGCGAACGCGGGGGTGTCGAGCAGTTGCTGCACGGCGAGCCGCACCCGGGCAACGTGCTCACCACGAAGAGTGGGCTGCTGTTCATAGATCTTGAGACATGTTGCCGTGGACCTGTGGAATTCGATCTCGCCCATGCGCCCGAAGAAGTCAGCGAGCATTATCCGCGAGTTGATCGTGACTTGCTGCGCGAGTGCCGGATCCTCGTGCTGGCGATGATCACAACCTGGCGTTGGGATCAAGGGGACCAACTCCCAAACGGGCGCCAGTTAGGCGCAGAGTGGCTCGGCCAGATTCGCGTTGCGCTCCAACGCAAACAGCCGGAAGTCGACACTTGATCCCGGGAGCTCTCAGGCGGTATCTCGCTGAGCCGCGCCGTAGTATTCACCTTCTGTGATCGACCATCTCGCTCTGCAGGTCCGCGACCCGGTCGCGGCTGCCGCATTTTATGCGCGTGTCTTCGCCGCTCTTGGCGTTCGTGAGTTCAGGCGGTATGAGCGTCCCGAGGGCCTCGTGATCGGCCTCTGCGCGGCCGATGGCGTTCCTCAACTCTGGTTCGGTCCTCTGGTTGACCCAGGTATTCGCCCTGTGCATCTTGCCTTGACTGCGCCATCGGACGACGCGGTCGATGCGGTATATAGCGCGGCGCTGGACGCCGGAGCGGAGCTGCTGCATGCACCGCGACTGTGGCCGGAGTACCACGCTGGCTACTACGGGGTGTTCTTGCGGGATTTGGATGGCAACAATGTCGAGGCGGTCCATCAGTTCTCCACCCGTGGGTGAGAGCCAACCGATGTTTCAGGCCGCCGGTCGGAAGCATCGGTTGCGGTGAGCGCCCAGGGCGTGGCGGGGGGGCCAACATCTGCCCGCACGGAATGCCGGACGGCTAGTGCCACGCCCAGTCGTATGTGGCACCGGTGCGCATTGCAGGTGCGCACTCGATGGCCGTTGGAGCGATTGTTACACCATGGAATCTTCTCCGCTGTTGGTGTCGGTCGTTGTGTTCGACCTAGGCGAGGTCCTGGCAGCACCGTCAGGCTTGCTGCTCGCGCTCGCCGAACGGGCCGGTACCGATGAGGAAACACTGACCGCGGCCTACTGGGCGTTCCGGGACGTCTACGACCGTGGTGGTGACGCTGACACCTTCTGGACATCGGTGCTGAGTGATGCTCGCGTGGCGTTCGACGCAGACCTTGTGCGCGCTCTGAGCGATCACGACACGACCGCCTGGACCACACTGCGTCCCGACGCTCGCGAGATGTTGGCTGAGTTGCATGACGCGGGGGTCAAGGTGGCCGTTCTGTCAAACGCACCACGCGAGCTGGCCGCGGCTGCGCGGCAGGCCGACTGGGCGGTGTGGATCGACGACTGGTTCTTCTCAGGCGAGCTGGGGATGGCCAAACCCGACGGCGCCGTCTACGCCGCAGTCACCTCCGCGTTGGGCGTCGACGAGTCCGAGATCGTCTTTTTCGACGACCGTCAGGTCAACGTCGATGCTGCGCGTCGCGCCGGCTGGGACGCTCACCTGTGGACGTCGGGCGCCGCGGTGCGGGAGACACTCGGGACGATGGGGTTGCTGCCGCGGCGAAGCTGAAGACCGAGTCCGTTCAGACCGCGGATCAGGAAGCTGAGACGTGATCGCGTCGTTCCGGAGCCTCCCATCGTCGAGGTCGCAGCAGCTGTCGATTCGCGGGACTATCAAGGGTCTATTAGCAGGCATCACGTTCGGAGGATGCAGCGGAATCCCAAGTGGGAGGTTCCGGTGTCGACCGGCTGGGCCATGCGGGCGGCCGGTCGGTAGCGGCGGCAGTAGTTGGGCGCGCACAGGTGCGAGCCACCCTTCATCACACGGCGGGGGATCGCGGCGACATCACGGGGATCATGGCTCCGCGTCTGTTGGCCGCCGCCTGGGTTGGCCGGCGTACAGCAGGCATGGGCGGCCTCGCCATGAGTCTGGTACCAGTCACTGGTCCATTCCCAGACGTTGCCGATCATGTCGTACAGGCCGTAGCCGTTCGCCGGGTATTGACCGATCGGGGCGGTGCCGGCGTAGCCGTCCAGCTCCAGGTTCTGGATCGGGAACTCACCCTGCCAGGTGTTGGCCATCCAGCGGCCCCCCGGATTCAGCTCCTCCCCCCAGGCGTAAGTGGCGCCGTCCAAGCCGTCTCGGCAGGCCAGCTCCCACTCGGCCTCGGTGGGTAGCTCCTTGCCGGCCCACGCGGCATAGGCCTGGACGTCGGCCCAGGCGACCTGGACCACCGGGTGGTCGGGCTTATCCCGGATCGAGCTGCCCGGCCCCTGGGGGTGGCGCCAGTCGGCCCCCGGCACATAGGTCCACCAGTTGTAGTGGTTGCCCAGGTCGACCCGGTGGGGCGGCTGGCGGAACACGGTCGAAGCCGGCACCAGCAGCTCCGGCAGGGCGCCGGGGTAGGCGGCCGGATCGGCCGGCCGCTCGGCCACGGTCACGTGCTTGGTCTCGTGGACGAAGCGGGCGAACTCGGCGTTGGTCACGGAGTACCGGTCGATCCAGAACCCGTCCACCTTGACCTTGTGGGCCGGCGCCTCCTCGGGGTAGTGGTGATCGGAACCCATCATGAATGTCCCACCGGGGATCCACGCCATCTCCGTGGCCGACCCGATCATCAGCGCGTGATCGGTCTGACCGCTGGTCACGGCGGTGTCTCTGCAAAGACGACTCGCCAGTCGTGTTGCATGCTGACCACCGTCCAATCGTTGCTCCGGGCCTGTTGGAGGGCCTGTTCGGCGCCAGCGGTGTAGTCAAACTCCCGAGCAGGGTCGTCGTGCAGCACCAGCAGCCGCAACGACGGCCGGCCGGGATGTGCGGTGAAGGCCAGCATCGGGAGGTCACCGTTGGAGTTGCCCGCGGCCAGCACGGGCCGCCGCCCGACCCGGCTCCAGATCCGCACCGGCTTAGCGGTGCCGTCGTCCACGACATCCAGCTCGGGCTTGCGGACGATCCTGCCGCCACCCTCGTCGGGCTCCCAGGCCAGTGTCGTGCTGCTGCCGATCACCCGCTCGCGGGGGATGCCGTACAGCGCTTGACTAATTGGCCGCATGAAGTCCCGCCCACCGCCGGAGACGATGTAGTTGGCGAACCCGTTCTCCTCGAGGTAGGCCAGCAGCTCAATCATCGGCCGGTAGCCACAAGCCAGATACCCGCGGCCAAACGTGGGATGCTGGGCGCCGCGCATGAACGCGTCGGCCTGGGCCTCGAAGTCCTCCACGCTGATGCCGGCAAACGCCTGCAGGATTCCGGCGGCTAGCACCGGCAGCTCGCTGTCGTCGCCCCGGTAATGACTGGTGATGACCTGGCCCAGCCAGCCGTAGTCATGGGTGTAGGCGGCCTGCCAGGGCTGGCGGCTGCGCAGTCCGGGGTCCTGGTCGGCCATGGCGGCCAGGCGGCGCAGGATGAAGTCGAGCTGGATGGGCATTGGCTTCTCGCACCATAGGGTGCCGTCGTTGTCGAAAACCGCCACCCGCTCCACCGGTGGGACGTAGTCGTCCTCGCCGGTTGTGGTGACCCGTTCGACGAATTCGATGATTGCCGCCCGAGCCGTGCCGTCAGCCCACAAGTCCAGAGTTCCCATGAGCTTGCCCTCGCTAACGGCCTTCAGTGAGCGCGTTCTCGAGCTTGGCGACCACCTGATCGATCGTGAAGCTGGCCGCCTTCTGGCGGGGCGGGAAGTCCTTGAAGGTAGCCAGGAACTGGGTCATCACCGCGGTCGCCGCCAACGCGACGTAGTCGTTGTCGAGGAACCAGTCATAGTAGGTGTTCGACGTGATGTCGGCCCGTTCGAATGGGTCGGTGCGCAAGTTGAACAGCTTGGGAACCCGCAGGGCCACGAACGGCTCGGCCCAGATCTGCAGCGTCCCCGTGGCCCGCTGCTCCATGAACACGACTTTCCAGTTGTCGAAGCGCAGGGCCAGCACGTCGCCGTCGTCGGAGAAGTAGACAAAGCCGGGCCGTGGGCTCTTGTCGACCTCGCCGGTCAGGCACGGCAGCAGGTTGTAGCCGTCGATGTGAACCCGGTAGGTGGTGTCGCCGACCGCGTGCCCGGCCTTGAGCTGCTCTACGATGTCGGGCGCACCAGCGGCGGCCAGGAACGTCGGCAGCCAGTCGTGGTGGCCGACGATCTCGTTGGACACCGCGCCGGCCGGGATCCGGCCTGGCCAGCGGACGATCTCCGGCACCCGGAAGGCGCCCTCCCAGTTGGTGTTCTTCTCGCTGCGGAAAGGGGTCATCCCGCCGTCCGGCCAGGTGTTCATGTGCGGGCCGTTGTCGGTGGAGTAGACAACGATCGTGTCCTCAGCGATGCCGAGCTCGTCCAGCAAATCGAGCAGCTGGCCCACGTGCCGGTCGTGGTCGACCATCGTGTCGTGGTAGGGCGACTGCCAGCGCCCGGCCTGCCCCACACTTTCCGGCTTGGGGTGGGTCCGCAGGTGCATGTGAGTGGTGTTCATCCAAACGAAGAACGGGACGCCGGCCTCGTGCTGGCGCCGGATGAAGTCCTTGGCCGCATCGACCGTCTCGTCGTCGATCGTCTCCATCCGCTTCCTGGTCAGGGGGCCGGTGTCCTCGACGCGCTGCCGGCCGACGCGGCCTAATCTCCCGTCCTCGGTCGGGTCGTCGGTGTCGGTCGCCCAAGAGTGGATGACCCCGCGGGGGCCGAAGCGCTCGCGGAAGTGCGGGAAGTCGCTCTCCGGCGGCCAGTTGGGCAGCTCCGGTTCCTCCTCGGCGTTGAGGTGGTAGAGGTTGCCGTAGAACTCATCGAAGCCGTGCACGGTCGGGAGGAACTCGTTCTTGTCGCCCAGATGGTTCTTGCCGAACTGTCCGGTGGCATAGCCCAGCGGTTTCAGCAGCTCGGCGATCGTCGGGTCCTCGGCGCGCAGCCCCACGTCGGCGCCGGGGACTCCGACCTTGCTCAAGCCGGTGCGGAACACGCTCTGGCCGGTGATGAACGACGCCCGCCCGGCCGTGCAGCTCTGTTCGCCGTAGGAGTCGGTGAACCGCATGCCCTCGTCGGCAATCCGGTCGATATTCGGCGTCCGATAGCCCATCAACCCATCGCTGTAGCAGCTCAGGTTGGTGATGCCGATGTCGTCACCCCAGATGACCAGAATGTTCGGCCTGTCCCCGTCACTCACCACCGCCGCACCTCCCGCTCGCACGCGAATACTCCGACCATCGGCTGCGGGTAAGTATTCAGGTCCCGATGGTGAACCGGCATCACCCCGACCGGGTGATCTCGCTGGCGATCAACGCTCGCTGCCGACGGGTCCGGCTATGCTGACCACCTACCCGGCCGGGTCGCTCGGGGGGTAGGGTAGGGGTACCGAGGGATGCCTCCGCTGACACCTGATCGGCGGTCCCCGGCGATCACCATCCGGCCCGGCTGACGGGCTTTACGGACTCGATATGTACTCTGCCTCTCCCACTCTCGTGGACATCGACGTCGCTGCCGCGGATCTTTGCCCGACCTGCAAGCATCCGCTGGTTTCACATGATGCCATCAGTGCGCGCTGGTGCGCCGCCACGAAGCTGGGGGTCGGCCACCGGGAGTGCATCTGCTCCGGTGTGGTGGCAAAC
>DATFQP010000319.1:0-2836 GCA_035264145.1 Propionibacteriaceae bacterium | reverse complement strand
CCCTCAACGTTCGGGAGAGGCTTCCAAGCAACCGCGGTTTGCGGACCGGCAATGCCCTGGTTGTGACTGCGACTTCGTGACCGGTGAAGGCACCGAGTCCTGCGGCTGGTATGACTGCCGTACCTGCCGGAGGAGCTCAAGGTCTTCTGCTCGGCCTGCAACCCCTCCCGGACCAGGCCCCACTGCAGCGCGAGCACGCCGGACGGGCGCCCTCGGCCTCCCAGACCGGCATGGCGCCCTCCTCGAGATGGACCTGGGGCAGCGAGAAGCCCCGGTAGTCCCACCTGGTGGGGGCGCCGGCCTCCACCGCCCGGACCACGACCTCCGCGGCGTTTCGGGCGAACGGGCAGAGGTAGTCGAAGATGACGGCGAACGGCGTCATGCGGCTCAGGCCGCGACGAAGTCTTCCAGGCGGGCGCGGATCTCGGGGCTGCGCAGCGCCGCCAGCGCGTCGCGTTCCACCTGCCGGGCACGCTCGCGGGAAAACCCCATCACCACGCCGACCTCCTCCAAGGTCCGCGGCGTCCCCGAGTCCAGGCCAAACCGCAGCACCAGCACCTGCCGCTCCCGCTCCGGCAACCCCGCCAGGACCTGCTTGAGCGCCTCGCGGCCGACCGCCTCCACCGCCAGCTCGTCGGGGCCGACCGCCTGCTCGTCCTCCAGGAAGTCCTGCAACGCCGCGCCGTCATCCCCGATCGGGGTGTCCAGCGAGGTGATCGCCTGGGCGGTGTCCTTCAACCGGCGCACCTTCTCCACCGGCATGTCGAGGTCGGCGACCAGCTCGGCGTCGGTGGGCTGGCGGCCCAGCGTCTCGTGCAGGCGGGTCTGGGTGCGGCGCAGCCGGCCGACCTGCTCGTCGACGTGCGCCGGCAGCCGGATTGCCCGTGCCCCGCGGTTGGCCGCGCCGCGGGCGATCGCCTGGCGGATCCACCAGGTGGCGTAGGTGGAGAACTTGAAGCCCTTGCGCCAGTCGAACTTCTCCACCGCCCGCAACAACCCCAGGTTGCCCTCCTGGACCAGATCACCCAGGGGCAACCCGGTGGCCGAGAACCGCCGGGCGATGGAGACCACCAGCCGCAGGTTGGACTCGATCATGGTGCGGCGCGCCTGCTCGCCCCGCGCGGCGACCTGCTCCAGCTCGGGCCGGGCGGGGTCGTCGGGCGGGCAGTCGGCCAGCTTCAACCGGGCCTGCAGGCCGGCATCGTAGGCCTGCGACAGCTCCACCTCGTCCTGCTTGGTCAACAGCGGGTGCCGCCCCACCTCGTCCAGGTACAACCGAAACGAATCCGTCGTCTGGAGGTCCAGCAGCTGGTCCTGGTCCCTCATCGCACTCCTAGATCCGAGGTCCTGCGGGCGTGTCGCCTCAGCGCTGCCGATCGTCGGGCCCCGGCCAGCGCCCAGGCGATCACTCGTCGGGACGCTGGCCGTTGGGCGTTTAGGACGCTACTTGGTCGTGATCGGAATCCTGGTCACCTCGGCCTTCTTCTGGTCGAACGGCACCCGGATCTCGAGGATCCCGGCGGTGTAGGTGGCCGTGATGTCCTTCTCGCTGGTCCCCACCGGCAGCGGCAGCACCCGGGAGAATGCTCCGTAGCGGAGTTCGGAGCGGTACTCCTCCATGTCTTCCACGGTCTTCTCCTGCCGCCGCTCTGCGCGGACGTGCAGGGCGCCCTCGCTCACGGTGAGCTCGACGTCCTTGTCGGGGTCGATGCCGGGCAGCTCGACCCGGACCACCAGCTTCCCGTCGTCGATAACTCCTCGATGTGGAGCTGGCCGGCCAGCAAGGCCCGGAAGGGCTCGAAGCCGCGGAGAGGTCCGGCCAGTCGAACAACCAACCGCCGAACGAATCACGCTGCGACAACGCCTGCGGCTCGCGACGAATCAGCGCCATGGCTGCCTCCTCAGCGCGATAATCGTCCACCCTGGAGGCTAGCGCCAGCGCGTCGCAGGCAGCAGGGCCACTGGTCCCGCCGGCGAGGCGGCCGATGGCCCTGGCACGCGCGACGCGAACCGTCAGCATGACCGGGCGCGGTGACGGTGCCGCCCCCGACAGGCCGCCGCTGTCGTGAGCCGCATTCCGGGCGTTTTGTTTTCGATCTGCCCAGTCAGGACAGCTCTCGTGGTCTAGCGGCGGACGCTGCCGTCGCCTGCTGTCGTGGGGTCGGCGGTCAACGTGGTGGTCAGCCGGCGCTCAGGGAAGGCACCTCGCAAGGATGGCGACGACGGGCCGCTTTGCCCGGCTTTCACGTGGTCCGCGACGGTTGGCCGGAGGTTGTGCCGCATGCGACCGCTTGGTTGACTCTGCCGATACGAGCGACCGCGCACAGGTGCCCAAGCAAGGTTGTTGGCGGCGAACTCGCCGGACGACCACCAGGGCAGGGGTCACCACCTGGGAGGACGCGATGTCCCATGCCGAACGCAACCAAGGCGCCGGACGCGATCCTGCTCGACGGGCTGCTGCCCACCACGATGAGCCCAGCACGCTCGTGCAGTCGCCTCGCCGGGAGCGCTTCGCCGACCGAAGGGTCACCTTGGTGGTCGGCAAGCCCTTTGACCCTCTCAACCTGTCGGCCCGGGCGCCGGGGTGGCAGGGATGACGATCGGGGCGATGGGGCCCGTCGGCGGCGCCGGGAACCCTCGACACCGGACCCTGTGGCGCTGGTACCTCTTGTCGGCTACGGCTGGCGCCGGTGGGTTCTTCATTCCCACCGTGGGGCCAACGGTCGGGCCGACGGTCGGCTGGGGGTTGGCCTACGTCGCCTTCTCCCTGCTGTGCGTGGTGGCCGTCCTGCTCGGTGCGCGGCTCAACCGACCGGTCCGACCACTTGCCTGGTAC
>DATFQP010000318.1:0-4505 GCA_035264145.1 Propionibacteriaceae bacterium | reverse complement strand
TGCGGGAGCACTTGGCCGCTTCAGTTGATCAGGTCGGCGGACGCAGTACGGTACGCGGCCGTGCGGGAGACTTTCCGCTGCGGGAGGAAGACGTCGCACCGATGAAGACCTTGCTCGAAAGCGGCACCGCACAAGCCGACGACCTTGGTCTGGACCTCGCCCGGCGATTGGTGCTGGCTGGCCTGGCCACTGTGGAGTGAGGCAGCACCAGGCGCGCTTCCGTTGCGCGGACGCGGCACGCGAGCGGGGTGATCCGATAGCCGGCTCCGCCCCACAAACGCGTCGCTGGCTGCTCCTCGAGCACCTCGGCCCCTGGTCGATCGACGCTGTCGCCGGTGCTGGCATTGAGCCAGCCATCCTCGACCGGCTGAGTGTTGCAGCACAGCAGACAACAACCAGAATTTTGCTGGTCCGTCGGCACGGCAGGAAAAGTCGAGGGCTCGAGCGGCGATGGATCCTTGCCGGTCTGGACGCAGCCACTGTGCAAGGCACCTGGCAGAGCGACACCGACCTGGCTTCCGCAGCGGACGCCTTGATGACTGAGGCACCGCCCGCCACCGCCGAACCGGAGCCGATCATCCTGGTGTGCACCCATGGAGTGCACGACACCTGCTGCGCGTTACGTGGCCGTCCTGTTGCCGCCGCACTGTCAGCTGAGTGGCCGGAATTGGTCTGGGAGTGCAGCCATGTGGGGGGTGATCGTTTCGCTCCAAACGTTCTCGTCCTCCCCGACGGTTTCTATTACGGCAACCTCACGCCCGATGAAGCGGTGATGACGGTGCAACATCACCTGACCGGCACTGTGGCCTCTGAGTACCTTCGCGGCGTCGTTCGCTACCCCCCTCCGGTTCAAGCCGCGGTGGTCGCAGCGTACGAGCGCTGCCCTCCCCTGGGCCCCGATCAGATCACCGTGCGATCGGTCAACCAGATGGGTCCGCACGACGGGCACGGCTCGGAGACCATTGTTGATCTTGAAGTACCGACGTTGCGCGCGGACTTCCGAGTGGTGATGCTGTCGGTTCGGCGTCCGGAGGCCAAACTGACCTGCCGCGCCGCTCGGGAGACGCCCGCCACGGAGTACCGGCTACTGCGCTTCGAGCAGGCAAGTCCGGATGGATAGGGTCGCGGGGTACCTGTCGCTTGAGGAGCACGATGCCGACGATCCACGTTTCCGTCGTCACATCCCTTAGCCCTCAGGAAGCGATCCGACGACTCAGCGATTTCGGACCCAATCGCGCAGAGACCTGGCCCAATGTCGACCGGGACAGGGTCAAGGTTCACCAAGAGGGACCTAACTGGGCCGATGTCACCGAGGGCAACCGCTTCGCCTGGGAGCGTGAGCGCTACGAGTGGGACACCGAAGCTGGAACCGTCTTTTCGGTCACCACCGACTCCAACGTGTGGCAAGCGGGCCCGGCTTGGAGCTACCGGCTCATCCCTCAACAAGACGGTACCCGCGTCGAGGTGACGGCTCATCGTCAAGGCAAGGGCGTCAAAGGAATGCTCATCGGTGCACTGCTGTCGATCATCGGCAAGTGGATGATCAGGTCCAGCACGGCTACGGCCCTCCAGCCCTGAGCTGCTCTTCAGAGACTGACTCGCAGGATCAGATCGTCGTCGCGTCCGGGCTCGGTACGGCCATCGGTGTTGCTCGTCGTAATCCACAACGTCCCATCCGGAGCTGCAGCCACGCTCCGAATCCGACCGTAATCCTCGCTGAAGTAGGCTTTCGGCTTGCCCGCGGCAGTGCCTCTGAGTGGCACGGCGAACAGGCACTGCCCACGCAGCGCACCGACGAACGCGGTGGAGGCGGCAATCGCCAGACCGGCGGGCGAACAGCTACTGGTCGGCGACCACGTCAGCTTCGGTGCCTCCAACCCGGATTCGTTCGAGCGCCCTTCAACTCGCGGCCACCCGTAGTTCTTGCCCTTGACGATGAGGTTGAGCTCATCCGACTCCTGCTCGCCGAACTCGGTAGCCCACAGCCGGCCCTTCGCGTCGAACGCCAGACCCTCGATGTTGCGATGGCCGTAGCTCCAGACCCGATTCCCGTACGGATTGCCGGGGGCGGCCCGACCGTCGGGGCGAATCCGCAAGATCTTGCCCAGTATGGAGTCCTTGTCCTGCGCAGCAGAGGAATTCCCAGCGTCACCGGTGGCGACGAACAGCATGCCCTGCCGGTCGAACAGCAGCCGACCGCCGTGATGGCGAATGCCGGTGGGGATGCCTGTCAGAATCGCTTTGGGTCGTCCCAGGCGACCGCCCGCCAAACTGCAGCGGACGACACGATCGTCGCTTCCAGTGGTGATGTGGGCGAACAATGTCTCCTCATCGTCTGGCGCAAGAGCGATGCCCATCAGCCCGCCCTCGCCAAAACCGGAAGGTGCGATGACCCCGGCAACGTCGCCGACCGAGCTGACCTTGCCCCGCTTCGAGATCCGCACTATCCGGCCCGAGTTCCGCTCGGAGACGAGCGCATCGCCGGAACTCAGGAAGGCGATCCCCCAAGGAACGTCGAGGTTGTCGGCGATGATGCCGGTGACCTTCGGCATGGGCGCCGCGATCCGAGACGGTGACGCTGAGGGCGTTCGTGCGGAGCTAGCGGAAGTTGGGGCTGGACTGGGCGTCCCCCGCGATGGGAGCTCCTCAGGCGAGGAGCTTGACGCGCTCTGGCCGCCAGCCGTACCGGAGCATCCAGCAACCACGCCGAGAGCAGCACCAGCGGAGCCGAGAAGCAGCGTTCGTCGCGAGACCACGTTGAATTGTGGCGCGCTGCCGAAGGAGGTCCACAGAATCGAGCCTCAAGACCGATCCCGCTGTGGGCCGGTGGCGCCGAAGTCAGATGTGCGCCGCATGCGGAACCTGAAGCATCAGTTCCGGTGTTACGTCATTGTGTGGCGAGCTGCACTGGCGACGGTCCTGCTGACGTCAGCTGCGCTCACCACATCGGCGTGCAGTGCGGGCGGTCTAGACGGTGGGACACCGTCGCACCCCAGCGTTGATCCGGCCGCTGACCGTGGCACGGGCGGGCAGGTCGTCCGGTCTTGCGGTAGCCACTACGCGACGGACTTCGACACTGGCCTGGAGTCACGGATTGTCCAAGCTGGCGCAGTGTCGTTGGTTGGCTTCCGTGTTTCGCCGGTGCCCTCCGAGCGTGCTCCCGTCCGGACATTCAAGGTCATGGTGCGAGTGAACGCGGGCACCGATGCAGTAATCGAAACGGCGACCGCGGGCACGTCCTTGCTCTATGACCGTGCCCGTTTCAACACAGGCAACGACTATCAGTTGATTGATGGTGATCGCCGCGTCCGATTCACCGGGTGCCCGGCCGACTCCGCGGTCTTCAACGGCGCCGTGCTCACCTCGGGGCCTCGGAAAGTTGAGCTCCGAATCACGACGGACGGCCGAACGACGCCAATCCTGGTCAGCGCCTACGGTGGTTAGGCCGCTGAACACGGCAAATTTGGTCTGGCGGCTAGGTGCGCCACGTGCGCGTCGCCTGATCAAGCGCTTCGATCTCCGCGGAGGTCAGCCTGAACGAGAGCGCGCCCGCATTGTGGGTCGCCTGCTTGGCATTCTTCGCCCCCGGAATGGGAACGACACCTCCTTGCTCGAGGAGCCACCGCAGCGCAACCTGTCCCGGTGACTTCTCGTATGCGTCACCGATCTCCCGCAGCAGCGACACCACCGGGCGGAGAGCCTCCAGGCCCGCTCTGCGAAAAGTCGGCTGAAATCGGCGAAGGCCCGAGGGACGCGCGTTATCGCCATACTTCCCGGTGAGGGCGCCGCTCGCCAGTGGCTGGTAGGCGATAAGAGTCACGTTGAACTCGCGGCAGGCGTCAAGAACGCCGTCGACTTCCGGTCGCCGATGCAACAAGGAGTACTGCACTTGATTGGAGGCCAACGAAAGGCCCCGCCGTGACAACGCTTCGTTCGCCGTTCGCATCTGGGCGGCGGTGTAGTTACTGACGCCCACCGCACGAATCTTGCCCGCTTCCACTGCGTCCGCCATCAATCCCATCAGCGTTGGGATGTCAACTCGGCGCGACGGGAAGTGGTGCTGATAAAGATCGACAGATGGTCTCCGCAGTCGGCTGAGGCTGGCGTCAAGCGCTGCCGGCATGTCCTCAGCGCGTGACATGGGGCTGGGCGGGAACTTCGTGGCGATGACGACATCTTTGGATTCCGCCAACTCCCCTAGCCGACGCTCGGACGCCCCACCGCTGTACATCGACGCCGTGTCAAAGAAGTTGACGTCGGCGGCCATGCTCGCCACGAAGGCTGCCTGCTCCTCAGCTGAGATGGCTCCGCCGTAGGCTGCCTTGGCCGGCATCAATCGATGAAAACCGCTCGCCTCACCCCACGTCATGACACCCAACCCCAGTGCCGGCACGAATACCTCACTGCGGCCCAACCTCTTCCTGTCAGCCACATTGACCTCCGAGAACAGCGCGTCCACTACTCAGATTCACGCTAACCGCTGGGCAACGAAAGTGAGGCGCGAT
>DATFQP010000317.1:0-4781 GCA_035264145.1 Propionibacteriaceae bacterium | reverse complement strand
CGGTGAGGAGCTCGAAGGCCTGGATGTACTTGGTGCGGGTGGCGCCTATAACGTCGTCCGGTAGCGAGGGCGGGGCGTCACCGGACGTCCGGTCCCAGCCGGAGGAGTGCAGCAGCCAGTCACGGACGAACTGCTTGTCGTACGGTTCCAGCCGGCCGCCGGGCTGCCACGTGGCGGCATCCCAGAACCGGGAGGAGTCTGGAGTCAGCACCTCGTCGGCGAGCACGATGGTCCCGTCGCTGCGCCGACCGAACTCGAGCTTCGTATCGGCGAGGAGCAGACCGCGATCCCGGGCGATACCCTCCGCCGTCGCGTACACCGCCAAGGTGAGGTCGCGAATATGCCGGGCCACCTGCTCGCCCACCCGCGCCTCCACCGCCGCGAAATCCATTGCCTCGTCGTGCTGCCCCAGCGGCGCCTTCGTGGTCGGAGTGAAGATCGGCTCGGGGAGCCGAGAACCGTCCCGCAGCCCGCTCGGCAGCCTGACACCACAGACCGTCCCCGCCCGCGTGTACTCCGCCCAGCCCGATCCGGTCAGATAGCCGCGCGCCACACACTCAACCGGGATCATCTCCAGCCGCTCGCAAATCACCGCGCGGCCAGCAACGGGGGCAGGCACGTCGGTGGAGATCACGTGATTCTCGACCACGCCAGCGAGACGTTGAAACCACCACTGGGACAGCTGGTTCAAGATCATCCCTTTGTCCGGGATCATGCTGTCCAGGACGTAGTCGAAGGCGCTGATCTTGTCAGTGGCCACCATCAGCAGCCGGCCTTCGTCCACCGCATAGAGTTCGCGGACCTTTCCAACGTGCAGCAGCGGCAGGTCGAGCTGGTTCTCGTACATCGGCTTCCCGGGAACTGGCCGCAGCGGTCAGGCGACGTCGCGGCGCACGGTGATGAGCACGCCGGCGACCGCCGGCAGCAGGCACCATGCTGCCAGCACGAGCATGCCCGCCCACCAGCTGAATGGATCCTGGGCGGCGAATAAAAACGGGTTCGTCACGCCGAGCATCGCGTTGGTAGCCCCGGTCGGCATCAAGTTGAGGCCCAGATCCCAGTGCTTGACAAAGAACAGAGCGGTCAGCGCCGGCTCCACCACATACGCAAAGCCGATACCGACGAGCATGGCCAGGACCATGTTGCGGATCAGGACCCCTAAGCCCATCCCGATCAGCGTCCAGAGGGCGATTGACACCATCCCGAGGATCAGGGACCGCCAGGTGTCACCCCGATCCAGAAACAACGAGCCGTCCCTGAAAAGCACGAAGGGTATGGCGACGAGGAACCCGGCCAGCACGCTCGCCAAGCCGTAGAGAAGCCCGACCACCAGCAGCGACAGCGCCTTGGCGCGTACCACCCGCATCCGGACCGGCGTCGCCAGATAGGTCGTGGCCATCGTCTTGTAGCGGTACTCGCCCCCCATGGCCAAAATGCCGATCACCAGAGCCAGGATCCGGGCCAGGGTGTTGCCTCCGTTGTAGATGCTGCGCAGGGTGCCCGGAACCTCGAATGCCGGGGTCGGATCGCCGATGGTTGACTGCGCAAGCCCAGCACTGAAGGCCGGGACGAGGGCGTACGCGCCGCCCAGCAGAAAGACGCAGATCAGCATGATCCACCAGAGTTTGACGGTATAGATCTTGCGCATCTCGGAGACCAGAACGCCGCTCACTTCGACGCCTCCAGCATCGCGAAGAACTGCTGCTCGAGGTCATAGGGCTCGCGCGTCAGTTCGAATACCGCCACGTTGGCATTGAAGAGCGCAGCCCCTATCACGTAGAGATCCTGCGTGCGGACCCGCAGAAACGGCCCGTGCTCGTCGGTGCCGCGCTCGAAAGCGGCGCCCAGCTCGGCGATTGCGCGTTCGGCGCGCTCGTAATGGGAGACCCGCGCCCGGCTTGTCGCCTCGGCGATGCCCAGCTCGGCCATTCTGGCCTGCTTGACGAGCCGGCCGGCATTGATGATGACGATGTCGTCAGCGGTCGCACCCACTTCGTTCAGCAGGTGCGAGGACATCAGCACTGTACGTCCCCGGGCCGCGAAGTTGCGGAGGAATGCGCGCAGCCAGCGGATCCCTTCAGGGTCCAGCCCGTTGGACGGCTCGTCCAGTATCAAGTAGTCCGGATCGCCAAGCAGCGCTCCGGCCAGGGCGAGGCGCTGCCGCATGCCTAATGAATAGCCGCCGGCAGGCCGGGTCGCGACCGGCGTCAGACCCACCAGCTCCAGCAGCTCATCCACCCGATCATCGTCCACATCGGCGGTGGCAGCGAGCACCCGGAGATGATTGCGGCCGGTACGGCCGGGGTGGAAGTTCGCCTCCAGCACACAGCCCACCGTTTGCTGGGGACGGGGGAGGTCGGCGTAAGCGTACGGTCCGAAGGTCGCGCTGCCGGCCATCGGAGCGGCCAGGCCGACCAGCATCCGCAACGTTGTGGTCTTACCGGCACCGTTGGGGCCGAGAAAGCCGGTGACGACACCAGACTCGACGATGAAGCTGAGATTGCGGACAGCCGGCTTCCCGTTGAAGCTCTTGCTCAGGCGATCGATGACAATGGGCTCAACTCGCCGCTGTGGAACCGCCGCCAGCATCGCCTGGGCTGCCACGCTGGCAGGGTCAGCGGCCGTGGCCGCGCCGTAGTCTCGGGTGAGATCCGGCTGCTCGACGTAGGCGCGCCGTGCAGATCCCATCGGCTCATTCTGTCAGCAGCCGCCACGTTTGTTGGGATGCTCCGGAAACTCGGGATGGCCATGATGAGACCCCGAAATCCCACCCGAAGCATCCAGCACAGGAGTGGCCGCTCGGCAGTTCCCGTTACACACTGGGGGATAGGAGTTTCCGCATCTCTGCGAAAGGAACGCAGCCCAATGACCACCACTTTGGTCCGTCCCCGGAACGACCGGATGATCGCCGGCGTGTGTGCGGGCGTCGCCCGCCAGCTCGGCATCAAGCCCAACGTTGTCCGGCTCTTGTTCGTGCTGAGCCTGTTGCTCCCCGGACCGCAGATTCTGCTCTACATCCTTGGTTGGGTGTTGATGCCCGACGAGTCTAGGACCGGCTTCTAACCGGATCCCCTCAGCTCCTCCATCGGAGGCGCCAGCGCGGAGGAGCGGGCTGGTTGTCGGGAGGACGGAAGCAGTTCGGCCCATGTCCGGGACCACCTGGCCCGGTCGAGAAACTAGATCACCGGTCCAGGTCGGTAGGCCGCCGCCTCTGGGTACTCAGCCGCGATCTTGTCCACCTCAGCGACCACCGCGGCCACCTGCCGGTCGGCCATACCGGCAAGCTCCAAGGGCTGCGCCAGCGCGTCCTCCAGATCGGATTTCGGAACCCCGAGTCGCGGGTCCGCGGCGAGCCGGTCGAGCAGATCGTTGGTGGACTGTCCGGTCTCCCGCATCCTCAGCGCCACTTTTACCGCGTGTTCCTTGATCACCTCGTGCGCGGTCTCCCGGCCGACGCCGCGCCGGACGGCCGCGATGAGCACCCTGGTCGTAGCCAGGAAGGGCAGGTACCGTCGCAGCTCCGCATCGATGACAGCTGGGAAAACGCCGAAGTCGTCCAGCACGGTGAGGAACGTCTCGAACAGCCCGTCCAGGGCGAAGAAGGCGTCCGGCAATGCGACCCGTCGCACCACCGAGTCGGAGACGTCGCCTTCGTTCCACTGGTCTCCGGCCAGCTCACCGACCATGGAGACATAGCCGCGGATCACGACGGCGAGCCCGTTCACCCGCTCGCACGAGCGTGTGTTCATCTTGTGTGGCATGGCACTCGAGCCAACCTGGCCGGGCCGGAAACCCTCGGTGACGAGCTCATGACCCGCCATCAACCGGATCGAGGTCGCCACATTGGACGGTGCGGCAGCAACCTGGGCCAGCGCGCTAACCACGTCGAAGTCCAGCGAGCGGGGATAGATTTGCCCAGTGCTCACAAAGACCCGGGCGAACCCTAGATGGTCGGCGATGCGCTGCTCCAGCTCCGCGAGTTTCGCTGGTTCAGCCACCAGCTCCAGCATGTCCGAGCTGGTTCCAACCGGGCCCTTAATGCCACGCATCGGGTACCGAGAAATCAACTCCTCCAGGCGTCCGTGGGCCACCAACAACTCATTCGCTGCCGTCGCAAAACGCTTCCCCAACGTGGTGACCTGCGCGGCGACGTTATGGGATCGGCCGGCCATGGCTAATTCGGCGTGCTCTGCGGCCAGCGCTGCGAGCCGGACGAGAGTCGCGACCACCCGGGTCCGAATGATCTTGAGGGAGGACATGATTTGCAGCTGCTCGACGTTCTCGGTCAGGTCACGCGACGTCATCGCCTTGTGGACGTGCTGGAAGCCAGCCAGTGCGTTGAACTCCTCGATCCGCGCCTTGACGTCATGCCGGGTCATCTGCTCCCGTTCGGCGATCCGAGCCAGATCGACATCGTCGACCACCGCCTCGTATGCCGCGATCACGGTGGTCGGGCTATCGCTCCCGAAACCGACACCAAGGTCACGTTGAGCGGCGAGTACGGCGAGCCATAGCCGGCGCTCGGCGATGATCTTGTTCTCCGCCGACCAGACCTGTCGCATCTCCTCCGTCGCGTAGCGGTTGGCCAGGACGTTACCGATTGCCATGATCAGCGGATAGCCAGCTGGGCGGCGACCTGGGCGATGTCGGTCCGATAGAAGGAACCAGGCAGGCTGATCTTGCCGATCGATTCGTAGGCCCTGGACCTGGCGACCTCGAGATCGCCGCCAGTACCGACGACCGTGAGCACTCGGCCGCCGGAGCTGATCAAACGGCCCACC
>DATFQP010000316.1:0-21823 GCA_035264145.1 Propionibacteriaceae bacterium | reverse complement strand
GACAGTCCAGGCCCAGGCGGCATACACGATGAGGTAACCGGTCTGCCAGCGTTCCAGGCGGGCGAAAGGCATGCGGCCACGCAGGAAGCCGAGAAACAGCCATGCTGACCACGCCAAATTGCAGAGCAGTATGACGTTCTCTCCCAGTGCCGCGGTCTTGTTCGGGCTGAAGCCCCACTCGGTGATGCGGCCGCTGATCGCCAGCAGCACCATGATGTCGATGATCAAAGCGCTGAGGACCAGTGCGAGCTGCGAGCTGTCAAATAGACCGGGCGGGGCCCCAAGGTCACGGGCCGAGATGGCATACAACAACAGGCCCAGCACAACGACAAGCAGCAGGTCGAAGAGGATGAGCACATTGCGCTGGACGTCGATGCCGTTATTGGTCCAGGCGATGGCTACCAGGAAGGCCAGCAGCGTCACCGCGAAAAGCGGGGTGAAGACGCGGGTCAGCACCGGCGCCATGTTCTCGATGACGCTCTGCTTGGCTTCTACCAGCCATGCGGACACGATGATCGCGGCCATGGCGCCACATGGCAGCAGCCACGACTGGATGAATTGCTCGGCGTCAAGGCCGATCGCATCGAAGGCGCCCATCGTGAAGGCCATGAGCACGCCGCCACCCAGTCCAATGAGGATGAAGTAGATCAGCCACTCCCCCGTGAACCGGATGAAGTCCATCCGCCGCCGGTCTGAACGCCAGTCACCGCCCACATAGGCGACGCCGACAACCAGCCACAGCGCCAGCGGCAGGTGGATCGCTGTAAGCACAAGGCTCTGCGAGTCTCCGGCCAGCGGATACACGTTCGCGGCGACCGCGCCGAGAAGGAACAGCAACGCGAGCACCCCGATGCAGCGGGAACTGACCCGCCGTTGCCAAGCGAAGTAAGCGGCCAACGCCGGCAACGCAAAAAGGCTGACGTTTCGTGCATAGAAGCCTGCATCGTCTTCTGATATCTCAATCCCGAACCAGCTCGGCACCTTGATCGCGAGAGCGGCGGCAGCCGCACAGAGCAACATGACAGGCAGCTCGCGACGGGAACGGGCGGGGGGCGCGTCCGGCTCCCCTGGGAACACGAGCTGTTTCCACAACCGCTCGGAATGCTCGCGAGCGAACTCCCGCGACAGCTCATCGAGGCTGCCCATGCGTTTGACAGCGATGAGGAACGCCTCGTCGGCTCGCAGGCCCGCCTCGGTCAGATCGCTGATCCGGCTGCGAAGATGGTCTTCCAGCTCCTCGGCATCAGTCTGGAGCAGCTCCCGGTGGTGGTGCATGTAGGCCCGCCACTCGGCGATCTGGCCCTCCAGATCGTTGTCGCTGTCAACGATCATCGTCCCGCCTCCCTTGCCGGTGCCGTGATCGGATTGATGGATTGTGTGGTCTTCCAGACGCCCCGCAGTACGTCGACGACAGTGGCCCACTGGCGGCGCTGCTCGACGAGCTCGGCCCAGCCCTGGTTGGTGATGCGGTAGTACTTGCGGCGGCGTCCCTCCGGCGGTGTCTCCCAGGCCGACTCGACATGGCCAATCCGCTCCAAGCGGTGCAGCAACGGGTAGAGCAGGCCGTCGGTCCACTCCAGCTGCCCGCCCGAGAGTTCGTTGACCTGCTTGAGAATTGCGTAACCGTAGCTTTCACCCTCCGCGAGGATGCCCAGCACGAGCGGTGTCGCCGAGGCCGCGACGAGGTCTTTGGTGATATGCAAATGACCGCCTAACCCTAGGACTGCAATGCATCATACTTCTAGGTATAGCGATGCGCTATCTCGGGCGGGCATCAGGTGATCCGGTGCCGGTTCCGAGCGCCTCCGGTGGCAAGAGATGGTGGGCTCGATCTCATCCCCACGGGTACTCGGGAAAGTCGGCGGCGGGGCATGCGACGCTTCGGGAAAGTCGGCGGGGGGCATGCGACGCTTCACCCGAGCGTTGCGGTCATTCACCCGCCATCGCGTCATGCTTGATACATCACCAACCGTTGGCGGAACATCATGCCGGGAAAGATGCAGCCCACAGACGACAGACGGTTCAAGGGCCTGCCGCTCACGCCGGGTACGCCCCTGACTCGCATCGGCGACTTGGGCTGGAATGCCCTGCGACACCTGGAGTATCCGGTTCTCGTCCTTCACGAGGATGCGCTCGCCCACAACATCACCACGATGGCCGACTATTGCGGCCGCCATCGGGTCGAGCTGGCACCGCACGCCAAGACATCCCTCTCACCGCAGCTGATCCGGCGACAGATCGAGGCGGGGGCATGGGGGGTGACAGCCGCGACCGCCGCGCAGGTCAGGGGTCTCCTGGCAATCGGAGTCCCCCGTATCTTGATGGCGAATCTGCTGGTCGATCCAGTGGCGATCCGGTGGATCGCGACCCGTGTGCTCGGTGAGGTAGACACTGGCTTCTCCTGCTACGTCGACAGTCTGGCGTCGGTCGAAGTACTTGATCGAGAATGCGGCCAAGTCACCGTCACCGGCCGGTTGGACGTGCTCCTGGAGGTGGGATACATCGGCGGTCGCACCGGAGTACGAAGTCTGGAGGAGAGCCTCAGCGTGGCGCGGGCGGTCAACCAGTCCGACCACCTCTGCCTTGTCGGCGTGACCGGCTTCGAGGGCCTGATGCCTGGAGCGGCGGCCGGCGAGCCCGCCGGCCTGGGGGCGTACCTCGACTCGATCGCTCAGACAGCACACCGGCTGAATCGGGCGGGTCTTTTCGCCGCCGGCCGGGTGCCGCTGGTCAGCGCCGGTGGCAGTGCGTATTTCGACCGGGTCGTCGCCCACCTCGGTCCTGACCGCTTCCCATTCCCGGTGCAGACCGTTCTGCGCAGCGGCTGCTACCTGACCCACGACCATGGCATCTATCGACGTACATCCCCCTTTGACGGGCGGGGGACCTCGGAGGGGCCACGGTTGCAGCCAGCGCTCGAGTTGCTAGCAAGTGTGCTGTCCCGGCCAGAGCCAACTCTGGTGATCGCGGGCTTCGGTCGACGTGACGTACCCATCGATGATCAACTTCCGGTCTTCCTCGGAAGGTACGGCCACGACCATCGACGAAGCGACGTGCCGGGCGTGCGGGTGATGAAGCTCAATGATCAGCACGCGTTTCTCCAAGTACCAGAGGAACTACAGGTCGGCTTGGGCGAGCTGTGGTCATTCGGAGTCAGCCATCCCTGCGGCGCGTTCGACCGGTGGCCCGCGATACCGCTGGTCGACCACGACCACCAGATAACGGGAGCCGTGACCACGGATCTCTGATCCACAGCGACTGATCGATCCCATTTCCGCCGGCCAAATAGTCGACCTCGGAGATTCCTCGAGCTACTCTCCCCCGGGTCAGGTCCCTGCGTTGTACGGATCCGAACCACGTCCAGTGCGGGTGCGTCGACGATGCAGAATTGGTTGGTCGAGTGACGTGATCGGCACGGATCCGTTCGGGTGACAGACGCTAGTGCAAGCCGCCATCAGGCTCAGTCGTACGCCAGGCGTGAAACGGCACGACCAGTCCCGCCCGCGTCGGTGCACAGACGTATGGCCCTGCGAAAGCGTCCAAGTCCGGCTCAAAGGGCAGGACCCGGACAAGCTGGAACCTGCCGGGTTCTGCCTTGGCCCGAATCGTCAGCGCGTCACCGACCCAGCTCACCCGGATGACGACGCGCTTTCCTGTCCAGTCAGGCACAGGCGATAGCGACCAGTCCGATCGATCATTAGTGACGACCGCGCCGACGTGCGGCCTCCCATCAGTGAACTCAACGCCGGCTTTGACCCAGAGTTGGGGAGAGACCAGGACGAAGATCCCCGCTTGATCAAACTGAGAAGAGAAGGCGGCAGTGAACTCCACTTCCATCGCGCTGTCTGATGGAAACGATGCGACCAGCGCGTGCTCGCTATCGTGAATGAGTCCGTAGCTGGTCACTCGCCACGCATCACTGCCCTCTGCGGCGGTCACGAGAAGGTCGTCGCCGTGCTCCGTGGCGGAGATTGGTGGATGGGTCCATTCTCCAGCCGACCAGGGAAGGTTCACATTGACCTCCAAGGGATAGGGCGCTCGACGGGGCTCATGATCCCAGTTCGTTCCCACGGCTACCGCATCAGCAGGGCGACTGTTGTCTGGGTGTCGATCGAAGGGCCGCCGTCAGACTGCTCTGCAGCGCAGTCAGTCACCGCCGGCCCGAGCTGATCATGTGAGTTCGATTCTCGTAACCTGCTCAACCGGAAGAGTGGCCTCGCAGCGACCAAGATCCTCAATCGCATCCGAGGCCACTCGGACCGGTGGTCAGGCCGCCGCAGGGGCCACGTCCCGCGCGACAGCCTGCGTGACACCCGTGAGCACCGGGGAGGGCCGGAACCCCTTCATGATCATCCAGAGCGCCAGGCTGACCTCCCAGGCGAGTATCGGAGCGGCCGCCAACACACCGATGGTGGACAGGTCTTCGTACACCCCGAACAGGACCGCGGTCGCAGAAACGAAGACCAGCGGGGCGCCGATGAGACCGAGAACCGCGATGAAGCGCGGGACGAGCCGTGAGCGGTACATCAGATAGGCGAGTAACAGGGTGTTCGCGCCCAGCGCGAACTTCGGCCCGAAGAGGAATGTCCAGTCGTGCACTGCCACCAGTGACTGGCCGACAGTGGCGGCAGCAACAGCTTCAGGGCCTGTCGTTCCGGCGAGGCCTTGGCGCATCGTGACGACGGCGAGCAGGCTGATCGCACCGACGGTGATGATCGTCGCTTCAATCACGCGACCGGCTACGTGGCCGAGTGCCATGCCTTCGTTCTGCTTCTTGATAATCGGGTACAGCGTCACCCCGGTGCCGACGACGGCGATGGCGAGAAGCACCTCGAGAAACGCCCCCAGCAACACGCCTGTATCGTCCATGGAGCTCGAAACGATGAACTGCGGGGTGCTGAGAACGGAGTTTCTATAGAGGAGCATGCCGAGAATGGCGGTGACCTCGGTGATGAGGAAGAAGATGCCTGCGACTACGGCGGTCTTTCGCGTTGAGTTCATTTTGATCCTTTCGTTTGGGTGATCCGGCAAGTTCGCCGATGTACGTCGACAATCCGCTCCGATGTCCGTCGGGGGTCCGGCGGTCGTGCGGGTTCATGCATTAGTCATCCGCTACCTCATCTCCTAGTGGTCTGGTGTGGGTCCCATCGGGGATCGGGATCGCCGTTAGGCTGATGACCTCGTAACCTCGCATCGCCTCCAGAAATGGCTGGAAGCTGCCGTAGACGAGGCAGCGGATCGTTCGGCCGTCGCCCTCGACGTCAGCGACGCCGGAGGCCCCCTGAATCTGGTGCGTCGGAGGGGTCCCGACGAAGGTGACCGCCACTCGCTGGATGGGTAGGTTTTCGACCATGCAAAGACGCTAGAAGCAGCGCCGCGTCATTCACATCGACCGAATTGCTGATTCGATGCGTAGACAATGAACCTGCTCACCACCGTGGTACGGTCCGGCTCATTGTGGCTAGGCCCAGGCGCCGGATAGGCAACCTCCCCGCTGAGGTGACGAGCTTCGTGGGACGCCGCCGGGAGTTGGCGGAGCTTAGGAGGACGCTGGCCGAGGCACGCCTGGTCAGCCTGGTCGGACCAGGAGGGGTAGGCAAAACACGCCTAGCTGTTCGGATTGCGACCGACCTCGGACGTGGCTTCGCGAACGGCGCCTGGTGGGTCGAACTCGCCGAGGTCCGCGATGCCGCCTTGCTGATGAGCACGGTTGTCGCAGCCCTGGACCTTCGGGACCAAGCCTCGACAGAGCCGTCGCAAACCCTGTTGTCTAACCTCCGCGACAGTGAGTTGTTGCTGGTCCTTGACAACTGCGAGCACATGCTTGATGCTTCCGCCCACCTAGTCGCCGAGGTCCTACGCGCTGCCCCTAACGTCCGGGTGATCACCACCAGCCGCGAGCCGCTCCAGGTGCCCGGAGAGCACGTTGTCCCGGTGCCTCCCCTCCAACTTCCAGCGGCAGGCGGAGGCCAACCGCTTTCGCAGCTACGAGAGAACGAAGCCGTCCTGCTCTTCACTGAGCGTGCGGCCGCCGCGTCGGGGTCCTTCGAGCTGACCGGCTCCAACCAGTCCGCCGTGGCCCAGTTGTGCCGCCGCCTCGACGGTCTCCCGCTGGCGATTGAGCTCGCCGCCGTTCGGACTCGAGTCCTCACCCCCCAGCAGATCCTCGATCGGCTGACCGACCGCTTCGCGCTCTTGACCGGTGGCGGGCGTGCGGCACTGCCGCGTCAACAAACGCTCAGAACGACCATCGACTGGAGTCATGACCTGCTGACGATGTCGGAGCAGACGCTTCTTCGGCGCTTGTGCGTCTTCGCCGGCCGGTTCACCCTAGAGGACGTCGAGTCGGTCTGTACAGGCAATGAGGGGTCGGCCCAGACCCTAGACGAGCTGTCGGCGCTGGTCGATAAGTCGCTGGTGATCAGAGTGGACATGCGGGATATCGCCTGTTACCGGCTGCACGAGACCATGCGCGAATACGCCAGCCTCAAGTTGCGCGACGCCGCCGAAGAGGACCTCCTCAATGAGCAGTACGTCGAATACTACAGGCGGAGGTGCCGAGAGGCGGAGGACGACGCCCGGCATCGGACGCTCCAGTGGCTCCGGTGGGTCGATCTAGAGATCGACAATATTCGATGGGCCCTTCAGAAGTGCCTCGCTGCATCGGATTGGCGACGCGGACTCGAGCTCGCTACCTCAATCGGGTACTACTGGGTCACGCGCGGGATCACAGAGAGCATGCGCTGGTTCAACGAACTACTCGCGGCCGCTGGCGCATCTGCGGACGTCCCGGCGCGGGCTTACCACTTCCGGGGATGGTTCAGCATGCGGCAGGCCGATGCCGAGGCCGCCAGGCCATGGCTTGCTCGAGCGATTATGGAAGCTCGAAGGACAGGCCAGCTCCGGCAGCTGTCGGAATCGCTCTCGATGGCCGCGACGGCGGAGAACATGGCGGGAGATCACGGGGCTGCCCGCCTGTTTCTCGACGAGACGGAGGCGCTCACTCCCGGTCTGGACTCCTACCCCGCCACGATCCACCTGATCCAAGCAAAGGCCATTCACGCGTTCTTCGATGGAGATCTCAGAACTGCCGGGGAGAGTTCCGCCGAGGGCGCCCGGCTGTGCCGGGAGGAAGGTGACCTGTACTACCTCGTACAGATGCTCATATACCTGGGGCAGGTCGCGATGCTGAACGGGGATGTGACCGCATCGAAGCCCCGGTTCATCGACGCGCTCCGGATCGCGCGGCAGATTGACGACCGGCTCGCCCAGTACGACCTGCTCAGCCTGCTGGGCTGGCACGCCGCTTCCTCTGGCGACCCACACCTGGCGGCACAGCTGCTTGGGGCCGCGGAAGCCGTCGGCACGAGTGCGGGCGCAGGCATGACGGGTCCGGCCATGCCACTTCTGGCGCGGGCTAACGAAGCGGCGGTCAGCGCGCTGGGAGCCTCGAAGTTCGAGGCCGAGTACGTTGCCGGCAAGCGCCTAGGCCGCGAAGCAGCACTGAGGATTGCACTCGGCGAATCGCAGCATGCCGATGCCGAAACTTCTGATCATGCTGAGACCGGACCACTTGCGAACCGGGAGGTCGAGGTGGCGAGATTGATCGCCGATGGCCTCAGCAACAAGCAGATCGGTTCGCGCCTCTTCATCTCCGATAGGACTGTCGCGACCCACGTGCGCAACATTCTGAACAAGCTCGGGTTTGACTCGCGTGCCCAAATTGCGAGCTGGATGGCGTCGTCACGCCTTTAGCGTTGGTGGTGATCATCGGACGCGCTTCACGGGCAGGATGGCGACGGCTCCCATGATGGCGCAGAGTCCAGCAACCGCGTACAGCACGCCGTAGCTGCCGCTCCCCAAAGCCAGGATGGCCGGCGCGATCGCCGGCGCGACCGAATAGGGCAGAGCGTTGGCGATATTGAAGACTCCAAGATCCTTGGCGTGGTCTTTGTCGGTCAGCACGTCGGCAACCAGCGCGAGGTCTACGGCCACGTACATCCCAAAGCCGAGTCCGCCGATAGCCATGCCGACGAGGAACCCGTTGAAGTTGCTGGCGACTGCGATGACGAACATCGCAATGCCGTACACAATCGACGCGGTGAGCACGAAGATCTTCCGTCGGCCCGTCCGGTCAGAGAGGTTGCCACCGATGAGCGAGGCGGTGACGATGACGACTGACTGGGTGAGGGTGCCAAGGAACACCTGGTGTGGCACATCGGCCTCGGCGGTGCCGATCTTGTCCAGCAGGTAGTAGGCCTGGTAAGTCGTCAGGAAGGCGTAGGCCAGGATGAACATGAAGCGGCTGGCGAAAGCCCAGGTGAAGTCCGGATTCCGCCGCGGGTTGACGTAGAACGTACTGGCGAATTCCCGCAGCGACCAGGCCGGCCTGTCCGCCTTGGCAAGCCGGCGATCTTTCAATGTCGCCGCGAACAGCAAGATGAAGAATCCGCCGATCGCGCACGGGGCCAGGAACATGGCGAGCTCGTTGCCGGTGAACAGCTGGACCAGGAATGTCCCGCTCACCGAGGCAATGGGCAGACAGATACCCAGGACACCGGAGACCAGGCCGCGCTGAACGGCCGGAACCTGGTCGGGCAGCACGGCCACCAGCGCCGCGAGCAGCGCGTTCAAGAACAGCTGAGCGGTGCACCATCCGACCAGGACAACCGGGACGTTGGGTGCCAGCGCGACAATGAGGATGCCCAGGCAACCACCCAGCAGGCCGATGACCATCCAGGGCCGCCGCATGCCAAGCTGTGACGACGTGCGATCGCTCATCTTGCCGAAGAATGGATTAGCGACCATCGCCAACAAAGAGCCAGTTCCGGCTACAACCGCCAAGCTCTTCGGCGCCTGTTCGATCCCCACGAGCGAGTTGACCTTCAATGCCAATGTGACGAGCAGTGGTGCCAGGAAAATCAGGTTGGTGCCAATAAAAGCCAACGTGTACAGCGAGATGAAACCCCAACCCACCGTACCTATTGGCCGTGGATCCGCCCTCAGCGCTGGGTCAATTCCGTGCGGCAATCCGTCCGGTCCGGTGGCGAAAGACTGATGTGGGTTGGCGCTGCGGTGGTTGTCCCCAGGAGGCAAAAGGTCGCTCATTGTGCTGTCCTCAAGGCGGTATGGAACCGGGCAACTACCGGAGCACTGGCGCGGATTGTCGGCGGGTGTTAGTAGGGTACCGGTCACCCGAGGCGCGGATCGTTATTGCGCGGTCGAGCACCAGCCCCGCCACCCGTGCTTGGCCCAGGCGGTTGCCTGGGTGGCACGATCCGGCACGACAGGCCGCTGGCCGACCGGAGTCCAAAGTGACTCACTGGCGGGTTAGAGGCGCCGGAAACGGATTCCGTTGATTACCCAAGGAGCGCCCAGATGTCAGTGTTTGACCGCTGGTGCTCTGCACAGCAGCGCGCAGGTCCTTCAAAGCCCCCCACCACTACCGCCCGAGGATGGGTCCATCGGACGCATATTCGCCTCATTCGTGAGGTCGGACCAAGACACGTCACTGCGGTAATGGCCACAACGATCGCATACCTTGAAGAGGGTGCTCCGGGTCACTCTTGTCCATGCGCCACTTGTGCCGTCCGAGGAGGCAAAGAACCTTCACCGTGCTCCTTTCTCGGATATCAGGCTCCTCGCCCCGCATCCCCCCAGTCAATAGCCATGAGGCGGGACACCCCCATGCTCCGTCATAGAACGCTAATAGGAGGAAACGCGACAGCTCGCCAATGGACCAATTTCCAATGTCGTCGGGCCGGGTCACCTGGCAGACACCCGGAAGCGTCTCTCATTGGCGGCCGCCTTCGACTGGTAGTACATCTTCCACGACCCGCCAGATGCGCGCACTCCGTTAGCAGAATGATCAAGGACATAGGGGTCTACCGCCCGGGCGTGGCAGGATCGAGAGAACACCCAGTCTTGCTGCAGGTCAGCGGAGGAGGCGGATTCGTGTCCGATACCGGCGCCTCGGCCCAGACGCTCACGATCATGATGACCGATGTGGAGGGCTCCACCGCCCTCCGGCGGACCCACGGGGACCGGTTCGTCAACGAGATTCTGGGACTGCACGGAGCGATCGTGCGTGAACAGATCGGCATTTGCGGTGGCCAGGAGCGCCAGTTCCTCGGTGATGGGTTCCTTCTATCCTTTCCGTCACCGTTGGCCGCGATCCGCTGCGCCGTCGGCGTCCAGCGTGCGCATGAGAAGTACAACGCCTCCAACCCACAACGCCAGGTCCGGGTGCGTATCGGCATCCATGTCGGAGAGGTCAGCGAGCGCGACGGCCTGCTGTACGGACAGGCGGTACACGTCGCCGCCCGCATTACGGCCGAGGCCGCTGGCGGTCAGATCTTGGTGCCCGATGCCGTGAGGAAGCAGGTCGAGCCGAGTGCGGAGTGGCCGTTCGTCGACTCGGGATTGTTCTGGCTGAAGGGGTTTGACGAGCGATGGCGATTGTTCGAGGTGTCCCTGGGCCAGGACGCCACGCTCCAGCGGCGGGGTGTTATGCCGTCGGCGCTGACCCCGATGGTTGGGCGGGAGAGCGAGCAGGCGAACTTGCGCCGGGCTGTGGACGAGGCGCTGGCCGGCCGTGGCGGACTCGCTCTGGTTGCCGGCGAGGCTGGCGTGGGAAAGTCACGGCTGGTCGGTGAGATCGGCGCTGAGGCCGAGGCGCGCGGCATGCGGGTGTTGACGGGCCACTGCGTTGAGATGGAGAGCGCGCCGCCGTACCTGCCCTATGTGGAGATGATCGAGCAGGCGATCTCGAGCCCGCGCAGCCCACTAGCGCTGCGCGAGGCACTTGGCGACGTCGCCCCGGAAATCGCCAGGATCGCGCCCGCGCTGCGCCGCCTGTATCCCGACATCGCCCCACCCGTTGAGTTGCCGCCGGAGCTCGCCCGACGGTACTTGTGGAACAGTTTTCGCGAATTCGTCACGCGCGGTGCGCAAACACAACCACTACTACTGGTTCTCGAGGATCTGCACTGGGCGGACGATTCCACGCTGCTGCTCACCGAATACCTCGCGCCCCTGCTGCCCGAGATCCCGGTACGGATCATCGGCACCTACAGAGACGACGAGGTCGACACCTCGCATCCGCTCTCGCGCGTCATCACACAACTCGGCCGTCGGCGGCTCATCGACCGGATCAGCCTGCGCCGGTTGTCCTTCGGGGGCGTCCGGGCCATGGTCGAGGCACTGGCCGGGCAACCACCTCCGGAGGAGCTGGTGCGGGTCATCGATAGCGAGACGGAGGGCAATCCGTTCTTCGTCGAAGAGCTGTACCTGCACCTGGCAGAGTCTGGTGTCTTGCTCGATGAGGGTGGTCGCGTACGACCGGACCTCAAAGTCGATGAGGCGTCTGTACCCGACAGCATCCGGCTCGTCGTCGGGGAGCGCCTCTCACGGCTGTCTGGCCCGACCCGCGAGGCGCTAGTGGCGGCGGCCGTAGCTGGGCGTGTGTTCCCCCCTGACTTCGTCGGTGAGCTGGCCGGTGTGGACACCGACGCCCTCGTCGACGCGTTTGAGGAGGCCGAAGCAGCAAGACTCATCGCGCCGGTCAAGGGCGATGGGAATCTCGCCTTCAGCCACGAGCTGATCCGGCAGACCTTGCTGGCTGATCTGTCAACGCTCAAACGGGAGCGGTTACACCTACGTGCGGCCGACGCGATCGAGCGGCGCTACGCCGACGACCTTGAGGAGCACGCCGCAGACCTCACCCACCACCTATCTCGCGCGGGCCGATTAGCCGATCGGCCCCGGTTGGTGCGCTACCTGACGATCGCAGGGGAGCGGGCGGCGGACGCCGCTGCCTTCGACGACGCTGTCGCCCACTTCCAGCAGGCCTTGTCATTGCTCGAACGAAGCACTCAGGACATTCGCGCCGAGCTACTCGAGCGGCTCGCGATGGCGTTGCGTAGCGTCGGTCGCTGGGACGACGCCCTGTCCACGATGAACGAGGCACTGGATCTCTACCAGGCGCTGGGGCGAACTGATGCACTTGGCCGGCTGTCCTGGGCGATGGTGTCCCAGCTGACCTGGACTGCCCGGGTTCCGGAAGCCGTCCAGGCGGCCCGGCGGGCGCTCGCCGGCCTGGGTGACATCGCCAGCGCCGACCGGGCGCGGCTGCTCAGCGCGATGGCATGGGCAGTCGGCCTCGGGAATGATCACGCGACGGCGAAACAGATGTTCGACCAGGCCCGCGCGCTCGCCGACCAGGTTGGCGACGAACGCGCGCTTGCCGATGTATTGCAGATGGAGACGAGCCACCATTTCGGATACGCCGAATACGTCGAAGGCGTTTCTGCCGGTCTGCGGGCGGCAGAGGTGTTCGACCGTGAGGGCGCATTGTGGGATCTCTGCAGCGTGCAGGCGTTCGTCATCTATCAGGACGGGGCGCTGGGCAGCCACGAGCAGGCGATCAGGCTCGCCGACAAGACCATGGCCATTGCCCAAAGGCTTGGCCATCTTGGAGCGACATTCCTACTACTGCTCTACCGTGCCCGCGAGGCGGCGACGCTCGCCGACCTGGAGTCGCTGGAGGCTCTCGGGCCACAGATGATCGAGATCTGCCAGCGGGGCAGCCTGCCTTGGCTCTACGTTGGCCATCTCTGTCTGGGGCTCGTTGCCCACTGGCGCGGTGATGCTGTACGTGCCGAAGCGGAGATTCGCCGCGCGGTCCAATTAGAGGCGCCCGGCGCGTTCTCCGGCAGCAGCACTTCTATCCTTGCGCGGCACCTTGCGCATGTGGGTCGCGTGGAGGAGGTGATGACGATCTACCAGTCAGAACGATCCAAATTGCCCTCCCCGGACCGGGTAAACAGCCACGGCTCGTGGGTCCGCCTGTTCGGGCTGGTCGAGGCCTTGTATCTATGCGGATTCTCAGATGATGCTGCCGCGCTTTCCCCGCTGGTGGAGAAGGTGCTCGAACATGGGCCGGACTGGGTCACCTTCGACGGACGACTTGTGCTCACATCTGCCGGGATGGCGGCTGCGGCCGGTGGCCGATGGGAGCCGGCGGAGCGCCACTTCGCGGAAGCAGAACTGCATGCGAAAAGCATGAATAACCGGCTGGAACTAGCTGAGCTTCGCCGGCTGCGCGCCAGGATGTTGCTCGACCGTGATGGGACCGGCGACCGCGCCCTGGCTGCCGACCTGCTGCAAGCGGCAGTGGTCGATTACCGCAAGTTCGGCATGCCCAGCTATGCGGCAGAGGCGGAGCGGCTGATGCACAGTTGAGCCATTGCGGTCCTCGGCGAGCCGACGAGGCCTTCCCACCGGCGTAGCCGAGGCGCCGACGCTTGACCGGCTGACCTCCTCCTGGCTGCCACAACGTCGATGCGAGACTTCGCCATCTGCTCACCTAGCTCGCGTTATGAATCATTCAGCTGAGAGTGGTGGGGTTCAATGAAGTGGGTCGGCCGGTGTCCTGCCATAGAGAAGCCCACCGGTGTCTTGCGCTCGAAGCCTCGCCGTGACCGGCAGTCGAGACCGTGTGCCACGATGCATTTCGAGACCTCACCACGGATGCATAAGACATCGCAACACGCTTAGCCACGCCCGGCGGAAGGAAGCGATATCAGCACTGCGGAAACGTCGGAGAAGAGTACAGCGAAAGAGACCGCCAAGCGACCGCCGGGAGAAGCTCGGGAGACGGTCGTCCTCATCGTGCTTTCCGTCACTGCCGTACTGACGGCCTGGTGTGGCTTCCAGTCGTCGCAATGGGGCGGCGAGATGTCCATCGCCTTCGCCGACGCGTCCAGCGCCCGGATCGAGGCAGCGAGGCAGGATGGGATCGCCAACGCCGCGCGCCAGGCCGACCTCGCCATCTGGGGCGTGTATGTGCAGGCGAGCGCTCAGGGCAACAAGACGCTTGCCTCCTATGTGGAGAAGCGCTTCACAGACCACTTCCGGCAGGCCTTCGACGCCTGGATTGCTGAGGGCAAGGCTAGGAGCGGTCCGTTCCAGATGAAGGAGTACGTCCCACCTGGAACGACCGAGGCCATAGCCGCGGACCAGCGCGCCGACAGCCGCTTCGCTGATGCCCTGAGGTTCAACCAGCGCGGAGACAACTACACCATCCTCACCGTGCTGTTCGCGCTGGTGCTGTTCCTCGCCGCTGCGTCCAGTCGGTTAGGCAGTCCGCGCGCTCAACGGATCCTGATCGGAGTCGCGATCACCGTTCTGATCACATCCACAGTGCTCCTCGCCACCTTCCCAGTCGATATCTGATCTCAGGACAAGCCAAGCCAATTGCCAAGTCCGGCTACGCATCGCATGTCTATTCACCGCTCAGGCGTCTGCGCGAGTCGGCGGAGCCGCGCCGGCCTGACGGCTTGGTAGTCGGGAGCGAAAATAGACGCGAGTAAGGCGCATATCGCCAGGACAGCAACGGCCGCGCACCCGAGCCACCCACGGCCCGCCTTCCACGTTGACTCGTGTCCTGTCTAGGCTGCCGGTCAGCCGCTA
The DNA here is from genome assembly GCA_035264145.1 of Propionibacteriaceae bacterium. GTDB lineage: Bacteria > Actinomycetota > Actinomycetes > Propionibacteriales > Propionibacteriaceae > Microlunatus. The sequence continues at coordinate 7,351 of DATFQP010000316.1, read as the reverse complement.
GCACAAGTAGGAGAACTGATGAGTGTGCTGACCGAGACCTCCGCCCTCAGCAACGGAGACCAGATTCCCAAGATCGGGTTCGGCACTTGGCTGATCAAGGAGGGCGAAGAGTGTTACAACGCCGTCGCCGACGCGCTGCGTGTGGGTTACCACCACATCGACACGGCCCGTGCCTACTACAACGAGGCCTCGGTCGGACGAGCGGTGCGCGACTCAGGCATTCCGCGTGAGGAGATCTATGTCACCTCCAAGTTGCCGGCCGAGGCGAAGGCCTACGACAAGGCGCTCGAGGAGTTCGAGACGACGATGGGTCAGATCGGCCTGGACTATCTCGACCTGTACCTCGTCCACGCGCCGTGGCCATGGAACGAGGTCGGCAAGGACTGCCGGGAGGAGAACCGGCAGATCTGGAAGGCCATGGAGGAGTTCCTGGCCAGCGGTCGGGTCAAGGCCATCGGCGTCTCGAACTTTGGGCCCGAGGACCTCGACAGCCTGCTCCCGGCGTGCGAGACGAAGCCCATGGTCAACCAGATCCGCTGGTTCATCGGACTCGACCCATCCGACACAGTTCGAAAATGCGCCGAGCACGAGATCGTCGTCGAGGCCTACTCCCCCTTTGCCCACGGCCTCATCGTCAACCATCCCGAGATCGCCGACATTGCCGCCCGCTACGGCGTCAGCGCACCACAACTGTGTATCCGCTACCTGCTGCAAAAGGGCGCCGTCGTGCTGCCAAAAGCGACGAAGACGCTGCACATCCAGCAGAACGCCGAACTCGACTTTGAGATTTCCGCCGCCGACATGGGCGTTCTCGACGCCATGCGCGACACCGAGAAGCACGAGGACGCGATGGAGTTCCGCTGGAAGTGACCGATTCGAGGGGTCGGCCGGTGCTCAGCCGCCCCGCAAGGACGTGTGCTTCGCGATCGACCAACCCTGGACCTCGCCCTTTGACCACGGTCGGCTCCAGGTCGATCGGATCGGAGAGCGCGCCGCGCCGTTGACTCTGCTAGCCGACCGTCTGGCGGTTCGATGCGACGGAAGGGTCAAGATTGTCGGCTGGGCGTAGCGCCGCATCTGCTGCACCGCATGCGAGGCTTGCCATGAGCACCGCGCCCAAGACCTGAGGCAGGAGACACTGTGGTCGAGCCATACCAGGATCCTAGAAATAGCGTGGAGAACCGGGTAGAAGACCTCCTCGCTCGCCTCACGCTCGAGGACAAAGCCGGACTGATGTTTCACGACATCGTCATGATGGGGCCCGGCGGGCAGCTGATGGGCCGGGACAATCCTTTCGGTCGGCCCGCAACCGAGGCGGCCATCCGGGACATGCGGCTGAACCACTTCAACGTGGCCGGACCGGTGGAGAGCGTGCCCAGCCTGGTCGGCTGGCACAACCACGTGCAAGAGGTTGCGCTGGCGACGGGGCTCGGCATCCCGGTGACCCTATCGACGGATCCGAGACACTCATTCAGTAACAACCCCGGCACTGAAGCTTTAGCCGGCGCGTTCTCGCAATGGCCACAGTCACTCGGCTTCGCGGCCATGGGTGACGCTGACCTTGTCCAGCGATATGCCGATATCGCTCGGCAGGAGTATCTCGCCGCCGGTATCCGGGTGGCGCTGCACCCGCAGATCGACCTGGCTACCGAACCCCGGTGGGCGCGTATCGGGATGACGTTCGGCGAGGACGCCGACCTGACCTCGCAGCTGGTCACCGCATATATCCGCGGCTTCCAGGGAGCCGATCTCGGCCCGGCCTCGGTGGCCACCATGACGAAGCACTTCCCGGGTGGTGGCCCGCAGGCCGACGGCGAAGACCCCCACTTCGCCTACGGGCGCGAGCAGGTCTACCCGGGCGGACTGATGGACTACCACCTAACTCCGTTCCGGGCCGCAATCGCGGCCGGAACGTCACAGATCATGCCGTACTACGGGATGCCTGTGGGCACCGACTGGGAGGAGGTCGGCTTCGCCTTCAGCAAGAAAGTGATCACCGATCTGCTGCGCAACGAGCTCGGCTTCGACGGCATCGTGTGCACCGACTGGGGACTGATCAGCGACAGCGTCATCATGGGCCAGCCGATGCCGGCGCGGGCCTGGGGAGTGGAGCACCTCAGCGAGCTCGAACGGGCACAGAGGGTGATCGACGCCGGCTGTGACCAGTTCGGCGGGGAATCCTGGCCTGAGTTGGTGGTCGAGCTGGTCCGCTCCGGGCGTGTCAGCGAGTCCCGCATCGACCAGTCGGCGCGCCGGCTGCTGCGGGAGAAGTTCGTGCTCGGGCTCTTCGACCAGCCCGCCCTCGACGTCGATCGCGCGGTAGCCACCATTGGTCGGGCAGACTTCGTGGCTGAAGGCGAGGCCGCACAGCGGGCCGCGATCGTGTGGCTCACGGCCGCAGGCTCGGGCCCGGCAGCACTCCCACTGGGCACCAACCACGCCATCTATACCGAAAATATCGGCTCGGAGGCCGCGGCCCGGCTGGGCCGCGTGGTCGACAACCCGGCCGACGCCGACTTGGCCGTGCTGCGGCTCAATGCGCCCTACGAACCTCGGCCCGGCGGATTTGAGTCGTTCTTCCATGCCGGCTCGCTGGAGTTTCCGGCGGTGGAGCGCGACCGGATCGTCGCCGTCTGCAAGCAAGTGCCGACAATCATCGTGCTCTTCCTGGACCGCCCGGCGATCGTGTCTGAGCTCGCCGACGCCGCAGCCGCCCTGCTGGTCGAGTTCGGGGCCCAAGACGACGCCGTCGTCGACGTCCTGCTCGGTGAAGCGCAGCCGCGCGGGCGGCTGCCGTTCGACCTTCCGTCGTCCATGAAGGCCGTGATCGAGAGTCGCAGCGACGTCCCGTTCGACACGGCCGAGCCGCGATTTCGATTTGGTGATGGCATTGTCGGCTCCCAGCAAGTCCCGGCAGGATCCCGTTCGTGACCGACCCACGAGACCGCGCCTGACATGGGCATCGACCACCTACAAGACGCCTGCTCTCCGGCACGCCGCGGACTAGTTCACAATGACGTCGTGGCGTTGATCTTGGGGTCACCGCATGCTCCCGATCTGGAAGAGGGTCAGCACGATGTGGCAGGCTGTCGGTCACTTGCTGCCGATCGCGGTGGCCGTCGCAGTCAGCTCGGTCCCGATCATGATCATGATCATCATCTTGTTGTCGCCCAAGCGGAAGCTGTCGGCGCTGGCGTTCCTGTGCGGATGGGTGATCGGGATTGTGCTGGTGGTCGTTCTCTGTGCACTCGCAGCTCGAGCGCTGCCTGAGCCGCCTCGGCGTACGCAGGACACGCTTGCTGGCGTATTGCAGATCGTCATTGGAGCCGCTCTGATCTGCGCTTCCGCGATTACGCTCGTACGGCGGTCGAGGTCACAGACCGCGGGCGTGCCGAACTGGCTGCGGTCAGTAGGCTCGTTTGGCCCTCTACCGTCACTCGCCGTGGCTCTCGCACTTAATTTCCGCCCGAAGGGTCTGGTGCTGGGTGCGGCTGCTGGCCTGGTCCTACGGGATGCATCGCTGCGATCGTCGGAGATTGCGGTGGCAATTGCGATCTACACCGGGCTGGCGGCGTCCACGATCGTCGTCCCCATCATCGCGACACTCCTTGCACCGAAGCGTGTCGAACCCCGCCTGGTCACCGCCGAGGCCTGGTTTTCGAAGAACGGCGCCATCCTGGCGGCGTTGATGCTCTTCATGATCGGCGTGGTGATATTGGGAGACGGAATCGCCGGACTCTGATTGATGAAGAAGGCTCGCTCCGTCGTTTGCGAGGCGCGAGACAACCCTAAAGGCTTCCAACAGATGCCGAGGATGGAAGTACGCCGCTGCCGGTCATTCTCGGAGTAGTGTGGAAGCGGACCCGGAAGGGGTTCGAGAAGCGTCTCGGCCCGCGACCGGCCTCGCAGGCGCGACTCAGCCGCGAGGGAGGCGCGATGAGTGATCGGTCAGACGTACTAGCACGATTGGCGCGCGTGGTCGCAGGGTCCAAGCCCGATGGTCCGCTTCCGCTAAGAATGTGCCAAGCCTGTGTGACGCTGCTGGGGGTGGACGGCGGCTCGATTACACTCGCCTACGACACTCCACAGCGTGTCACGCTGTGCTCGACGGACGCGATCGCCGAACGGATGGAAGATCTCCATGAGGTGATCGGCGAGGGTCCGAGCTTGTGGGCATACGAGCATGGCACGGTAGTCACAACCGCGGTGGACGGGACCGCCGACGCACGCTGGCCGCAATTCGCCGAGTCGGTCAAGCGCGAGATCGGTCAACTCTCGATCTATGCGATTCCGATCATCCCCGAGTCAGAGGTGGTCGGGGTGTCGACGTTCTACGGCCGCAATGAGTCGTCACTGTTGATCGACCAGGAGACTTGTCGACTGCTGATCAACGCCGTCGGAGTCGCATTGCTGGCGGATCCCGATCTAACCGACGGCTCGTCCGGTTCGTGGGCCAGTCGGGACAAGGTGAGCCAGGCCAGCGGGATGGTGATGGCTCAACTCGGCCTGAGACCGGAAGACGCTCTGGCACTTCTCCGAGCGCATGCCTACGCCGACAACACCTCCCTAATCGAGGTCAGCCAGGCGGTCATCGAGCGGCGACTCGACTTCGTCGTCACCGACTAGGAGCGCCCGATGACCTCGACAACAGCAGCACAAGCGTTCGCTGATGCGGCGTCCCGGATGGTCAACCGATGCGACATCGCCGGTGACCTCGTCCTGCTTCTCATCGATTGTGCCGACCTGCTCTCCGCCGAAGCCGTAGGCCTGCTCGTCGCCGTCCCCGACAACGGTCTCGAACTTTTGAGCTCCTCCACCCACCGAGTCCGGGAGCTCGAACTCTACGAACTCCAAAATGGATCTGGGCCGTGCATCGACGCAATCCGCCTCGGCGAACACATCACCGCAATCAGCCCAGAGCTGGACTCGGCCTGGCCCCCGCTTGGAGCAGAGATTGTCGCTCACGGGTTCCGCTCTGTACACGCGTTCCCGCTGACCTGGCACGGCACCCCGATCGGGGCTCTGAACGTGTTCCACGCCGACCCGGTGGTCCTGGACGATGGCGATCGCCTCCTGGCCGGTACCTTCGCCGATCTCGCCACTGCCGTCCTGGGCCGGCCGCTCGACACTGGCGTCACAGCGCTGCGTCAGCAGATCATGGCGGCTCTCGACGGACGAATCGTGATCGAGCAGGCGAAGGGAATCATCGCCTACCGGGAGAACCTGGAGATGAGCGACGCGTTCAGCCGCATGCTGCAGCTGGCAGCCGGCTCGGGTCGGTCATTGTCTCAGGTGGCAGGCGACGTCCTCACCTCGGTTTCGCGGTCATCGTGACTGGACCCATAATCAGCATCAGCCCGCGGATCAACGCCCTGAGGAGGATGACGTGGTAGCCGCCGACCAGCATGATCGCCAGTTGGCAGACGTCATGGCAGAGGTTGCCCGTACTCTGCACGAGCCCGAGTCGGTCGATGACGTCCTCGGCCGGCTGGTACGCGTTGCGCGCGACGCGATACCCGCCGAATTCGTCGGAGTGTCGATCGCCAGTCCGAAAGGTATCCACACGGCCGCGGCCTCCGACCCCCTGGTCAACAATTTGGATCAGGCCCAGTACGAACTCAGCGAAGGACCATGCCTCGACGCAATGCGCCACCACACCGCCACCGCAGTAGCCGATCTGCGAACCGACGACCGCTGGCCCCGGTTCGGTCCCCGGGCAGTGGCCGCGGGAGTCATCTCACAGATGGGCATCGAGATCTTCCGTCAGCGTTCCACGGTCGGCGGACTCAACCTCTACGCAAGCCGTGCCAACGCCTTCGACGATGACACCCGTCACGCCGCAGCCTTGTTCGCGCGCCATGCCGGACTAGCGTTGGACAAGAGCCTGACGATCACGAACCTCACCGAAGCCCTCCAGACCCGGCAAACCATCGGCCAAGCGATCGGCATCATGATGCAGCGCTACAGCGTCGATGAAGCACAAGCGTTCAAGCATCTGGTCCGCCTGTCCCAGACCGCAAACATCAAACTGCGCGACATCGCTCGAGGCGTGGTGGACGACCTCACCCGCCAAGCAGCGCGGAACGGAAAGCGGCCAGAATAGGAACGGGCTGGCCGGCGGCCTCGGATCTAGGCACCGCGTTGCACGGGTCTGGACGCATCCAGTCGTACGGTTAGCTGACCGCCCGAGCCCGCACCCATTCCAGGGCGCTGGGCGCTGAGCCGAGCACCGAGATGTGACCCTGCTCGGCTTCCAGCCGAAGCTCGGCCCGCGGACATCGTGCAGCAAGCCACTGTGCGTGTGAACTTGGGATCATTCGATCGTCCGTCCCATGCATGATCAGTATCGGCATGCTGAGCTGGCTCACATCAAACCCCCATGGCGACATAGTCGCGAGATCGTCATCGATCATGCCGCCGAACCCATGGGCGGTCCCGGCTGTGACAATGCCGTCGAACCAGGACCACTCGCCGTTGAGCGCGGACCAGTCGGCTGTTGTGAACGACTCAGGGTCGAAGTCTGTGGTCGCCAGGATGTTCTCCAGCGCACTGCGGCCGCCGTGAGCCGCGGCTCCCAATTCCCGGACGCTGCCAGCCGACATGCCAGCGAAGAAGTCGAGGCCATCCGCCGGCCAAGGGGCAGGCGCTGAGACCGAGACGACCGAAAGTATCCGATCCCCCAACAAGGCCCCGCACGCCATCGCCCTCGGTCCACCACCTGAATGACCGAATACAGCGAGCCGATCAATTCCTAGGTGATCCGCCACCCGCGCGGCGTCATTGGCCGCGCTGGCAACCGCGGCACCCGAGCGCGGATCTGACCCGCCGTAGCCGGGACGGTCGTAGCCAACCCATCGAAGGCCTAACGCCGCAGCAGCGCCAAAGAGCGGTTCCGGCGGAGCTCCGATATTCGGAGTGCCGTGGTGCCAGAGGAGAACAAGTTCGTCGTCTCGCCCAGTGGGGCCGACATCGTAGGCATGGAGGATGCGGTCGTCGTCGGCCTCGACGTCAAACTCGCGCACCGCCGCCTCCTTCAGCACCACTGCAGGGAAGTCGCCGAGAGATCCAAGCACTCATATCGTGTCCAGCGGCACTCGAACTCACCTACTCGCCGTCCAACGAGGTCAGAAGGTGCACCTCAACGGGCTTTTCGCGTCCCTTCAGCGCCAGCTGTCCCAACAAGGTGGTCTCCGCGTCGGGCAACAACGCCTTCGTTTCCGGGCCGATCGCCACAGCGCCGGCGGGCGCCCGGCCCTCGATGCGGGACGCGGTGTTCACCGTGTCACCCACGATCGTGTGTGTCCGCCCTCCTTCCGCTCCCAGCAGGCTGACCGAGACAGGTCCTGAATTG
>DATFQP010000315.1:0-2353 GCA_035264145.1 Propionibacteriaceae bacterium | reverse complement strand
AGGCGCTGGAGAAAGAGATCACCGAGCTCACCACACAGCTGGCGCCGGCGCTGCTCGAGCTACCGGGTTGTGGCGCGCTGACCGCAGCCAAGATCATCGGCGAAACCGCCGGCGTCGACCGATTCAAATCCCGTGACGCCTACGCCCGTTTCAACGGAACCGCACCGCTGCCGGTGTGGTCGTCGAACAAGGCCAGGCACCGGTTGAGCCGCACCGGGAACCGCCAGCTGAACGCCGCCCTACACCGCATCGCACTCACCCAAGCCCGTTGGCATCCGCCGGCCAAAGGGATGATCGAACGGCGCAAGAGCGGTGGGAACAGCGGACGCGAGGCACTTCGGGTACTCAAGCGCCGCCTCTCCGATGCCGTCTTTCAAGCCCTGCTCCACGACCAAACCGCCGGCCTTACCCTCGCCGCTTGACAGAGGAGCAAGGGACAGACCCCCGTCGTCCGCTCCAAGCTCGAAGCCCTAGTCAAATGGACGTTCGGTGACCAGGGCTGAGATCGAAGATCGTCGCTATCCAGGGCCGGCCCGGTATCAGGGAGCACCGCTGGCGTCGCTGTCGTGGTCATGAGTTGTCCTCTCCGTGGTGGAGCTGCTGGGTCGGTGGACCGGCAGCAGTCAATCTGTGGACTTGGTCGTCGGACGCGGACGGGCCAGGCGGGTGCGGGTGTACTGCACGGACTCGACTGACGTGCTTCTGACTCTTTGAGGCGCGTGGCCGAGGAAATACCCAACACGATCCGGTGCGCGGTCATGGTTGGTTCTCCTGCTGTGATTGACGGTAGTCGATCCGCTTCTGTCGGGCTTGAGCGAGGCCGTCGGCCCGACGCTGGCGGATGGCGTCGCCGTGACCGTCGTGTTCGTCCTCGGGGGTGACGTAGCCGATGCCGGCGTGCAGCCGGACGGTGTTGTACTCGACCCGGACTCCCTCCAGCTCGACGGCGAGCTGGGCGGGGTCGCGGATCTTTTCCAGGTGCGGCCAGTCGCCCTTGACGTGGCCGAACAGTGACTCCACCCACGCCTGATCGGTGGGGGTGCCGGGCCGGCCGAAGCGTTGCATGATCGCGCAGGCGGCCATGAACTCCCTCGTGGTGTGGGACCGCATCTGCGGGCCGTTGTCGCTCATTGCAAGCAGCACCGGTACTGCCTCGTCGTCGAGGTCGTCGGGGTCGACCTCGCCGGCTCGCAGCCGGGCCAGCAGCTGGTGATCGAGGAGTTGGTCCAGCCCTTCGGCGGTCAGGGCGTCGGTGAAGCACACCTCGATCTGGGTGGAGGTCTCCTCCGCGCTGACCAGGGAGGCCAGCCACTTGCGGGAGACGATGTCGAGCACGGCGACGGCAACCCGCTTGGCTCGGGTGAAGTGGGTGAAGTCGTAGCACCAAATGACGTTGGGCTTCCACGCCACCCACTCCGGCCACGGCGCCTTGATCTGCGGCTCGCGAGGTGAACGGCCTGGTAGGAGCAGGTTTTCGGCCTTCAGCACCCGCCACACCGTCGACTCCGAGACGTGAACCAGGTCGAGCCGGGAGCCGCGGTGGGCCAGCTTGCGGTGCGACTTGTCCACCCCGCCCCAGTGCTCGTGCAACCACACGATCGCCTCGCGTTCCACCGGCAGCAGCCCGTGGACCGGCGCCCCGCCCGGGGTGTCGTCGTCCAGCCGGTCGTCGTCCCGACGGCCCGCCCAGCGCCGCAGCCGTTCCTCGTCCAGCCCGAGCAGCGCGGCCGCCCGCCTCCGGGTCCAGCCCTGCTCGACGGCGGCGTCGACCAGGTCGAGCAAGCCGGCCTTGACGGTAGCGCCCACCCTGGCCGGGACCGGGCCGGCGCTCAGTCCCAGGATGCTTTTCCCTCGTGCAGGTGCAACGCGACCGCCTGCTCGGTGACCGTCGCCCGGAGCCGGTCGATCTCGGCCTTCGCGCCGGCCAAGGCCGCCTGCTCCGCGGTCATGCCGGGCCGACCCGGCACCGCCGCCGCGAGCGCATCCAGGGCGCCCTGCTTCGCGGTCCGGCAAGCCGTCACCACCGTGGAGCGGTCGACGCCGTACTTCTCGGCCGCCTCCCGCTGAGTGGCCTGCCCGGTCAGCACCTCCACATAGATCTCGTACTTCTGCGCCGCCGACAACCGCTTCCGCGGCTTGCGCTTGTTCACTCTCGACATGGTCTGATCCGACCCCATCACCGGCCTCCACTCCGGTCAGGCACACCGGATCCTGGCCGGGTATTTCTGCGGCCGAACACCTCGCTAAGTCAGACGCAAACCAGTGGGTGTCGATGATGTCGCGGCGGACCCGGGCCTGCGGTTCGCTGTTTGGGGTGGTTGGCGGGGTGGCTTTGGGGCGGGCCTGATAGGCC
>DATFQP010000314.1:0-5525 GCA_035264145.1 Propionibacteriaceae bacterium | reverse complement strand
CACTCGGCGTTGTAGTTGGCGATGACCTCCGTGATGGCATTGCCCTGAGCGGTCGAGCCTTCGGCGGCGAGCTTGCCTTCGGGGCAGGCGAGCCCCGTGGCGCTGGCGCCTTCCCTCGAAGTCGAGCCAGCGTTGGAGCCGGGCTCGGCCGAGCTGGAAGGATCGCTGCCGCACGCGACGAGGCTGAAGGCGCTCAGAGCTCCCAGGACGGCGAATGATGCGGTTCGCGACGCCAGGCGGTTCTTGGTCATGCATGTCCTTCGCAGACGTGGGGGCGTCGGCCCCCGGTGGACTCGGGAGCCGAGCGCTACCCGAGCAGTGCGAAAGTCCGAGGCTCTTGCCCTGACCTTCCGACGAACGTGAACGTACGCACGGCACGTGACCGATTGGATCGCCCTAGATGAACAGCGGGTGAACGAATTTTCCGCCGACAGGCTCAGTCCCTATCGCGAGCTCGCAATTGCCCTTCGTATGCGCGGGAACAGCTCGCTGTCAGGCTTGCGGCCGATGCCGCTCAAGAGCGTGTACCTCGCCGTCCGATGTCAGGTGCGCGACGAGGAACTCACCTGTGACCAGCGTGGTTGGGGCGATGTCGAGCGCATCGAGAATATAGGGCAGCACCGGTCGATGCACGCAGATGACAGTTGGCTCTCCGGTCGCCAGTACCGCAGTTCGCAGCTTGATGATCAGTTTGGCGACGGAGCGCGGATCATCGCCACCGACTTCTTCGGTGAGCTGGCTGAACTTGTCAATCGTCAGTTGCCGAGCGTGGGCGTAGGGCTCGAGCGTGCCGATGCAGCGCGCGGAGGTGGAGCTCAGCAAGCGGCTGACCCCGTAAGCGCCGAGCATGGGCACCAGCAGTCGGGACTGCCGTCGGCCCCGGGCGTTGACCGGACGGGCGGTGTCCTTCTTCGACCAGTCCTTGCGGTCCATCGCCTTCCCGTGCCGCAGGATGATCAACGGCGTCGTCGGCGGCTGGTCCAGGTGCTGCTGAACCAGAAAATGGTCGGGGGCATGGGTCAACCGGTTGAGCGCAGCCCGAACAGGCAGCCAGGACACCACATCGACCTCGTCGTCTGGCGGGCGAGGAGCGGTCTCCAGCACCGTGCCACCCCAGTACTCGACCTGCTTGACACCCTTGGCGGTGTCGTAGCGGACGCTGTCCAGAGGCACGCCAAGCCGGATGGTCACGCCTGTCTCCTCGAGGACCTCCCGCACGGCGCAGGCAGGCAGTGATTCACCCGCGTCGAGCTTGCCCTTGGGCAGCGTCCAATCGCTGTAGCGCATTCGATGGATGATCAACACCTCGATGCCGCGCACGGGGTCTTCACGGGTGACCACGGCACCGCCGGCCAAGATCGGCTTCGTCTGCGAATTCCGCTCCTTAGCGGCTCCTGGCAGTGTCAATGCCGACACGAAGTACTCACTTGGCACGCCGCCGACGCTTGGCGTTGATCAAGTACTCCTGCAAGTCAAGGAACGGCTGGTCGTCCAGATCGGCGGTGTGCGGGGTCCAGGAACCGTCCGATTCCAGTTCCCATCGCGCTGTCTGTTTGTCCAGGGCAATATCGAACAGTTCGCCGATCTCGGCGATATGTGCGGGATGCGTGATGGAGGCAAGGACCTCCACCCGCCGGTCCAGGTTGCGGTGCATGAGGTCCGCCGACCCCATCCCTACCGAGGGTTGACCGTCATTGGCGAACCAGAACAACCTGCTGTGCTCCAGAAAGCGGCCCAAAATGCTGATCACCCGGATGTTCTCGCTCAAACCCGGCACACCCGGGCGGATCGTGCAGATCCCTCGCACCCACAGGTCGACGGCCACCCCGGCTTGAGAAGCGCGGTAGAGGGCATCGGAGATCGCCTCGTCGACAAGGGAGTTCACTTTGATCCGGATTCCAGCCGGCTTGCCGTCTTCGTGATTCGCGATCTCATTGTTGATCCGGTCGATCAGTCCGGTGCGGACGCCGTGCGGGGCAACCAGCAGTCGCTTGTACTGGGTCTCCTGGCTCATGCCCGAAAGGTGGTTGAACAGCCGGCCGATGTCCTCGGTGATGATCGGGTTGGCGGTGAGCAGCCCGGTGTCTTCGTACAGGCGTGCCGTCTTCGGGTTGTAGTTGCCCGTGCCGATATGGGCATAGCGCCGCAGGCCGTCCGGCTCGTCGCGGACCACCATGGACAGCTTGCAATGGGTCTTCAATCCGAGCAGGCCGTAGACCACATGGCAGCCGTGCTGTTCCAACCGCCGCGCCCAGGCGATGTTGGCCTGCTCGTCGAAGCGGGCCTTGATCTCCACCAGCGCAAGCACCTGCTTGCCGGCCTCTGACGCTTCGATGAGCGCGTCGATGATCGGAGAGTCACCGGAGGTGCGATAGAGGGTTTGCTTGATAGCCAGGACCTGCGGATCGTCGGCGGCCTGCTCGATGAAGCGTTGCACGCTAGTGGCGAACGAGTCGTACGGGTGGTGCAACAACACATCCCGGTGTTTCAGTGCGGCGAACATGTCGGCGGGCTGAGCCGTCTCCACTTCGGCCAGATGTGGATGCGTGGCGGGTAGGAAGGCCGGATACTTCAAATCGGCACGGTCGATGTCGGCCACGGAGAACAGGCCGCGCAGATCCAGCGGACCCGGGACGTGGAAGACCTCTCGCTGACTGATGTCCAGCTCGCCGACCAGGAGCTCGAGCATCTTGGGATCGATGTCGTCCTCGACCTCAAGCCTGACGGGCGGCCGGCCGACCTTGCGCCGCAGTAGCTCCTTCTCCAGCGCTAACAAAAGGTTCTCGGCGTCGTCCTCCTCGACCTCGACGTCCTCGTTGCGGGTGACCCGGAAGGTGTGGTGCTGCACGACATGCATGCCGCTGAAGAGCTGGTCGAGGTGACGGGCGATGACGTCCTCGAGCGCGACAAAGCGGCCCTCGGAAAGCATCAGGAACCGCGGCAGGACCGTCGGTACCTTGACCCGCGCGAACTGCCGTGCGCCGGTATCGGGATTACGGACCAGCACCGCCAGGTTGATCGACAGCCCAGAGATATAGGGGAAGGGATGTGACGGGTCGACCGCGAGCGGGGTCAGCACAGGGAAGATTCGCTCGGCGAAGAGCTCGTTCATCCGATCCTTCTCCGCGCCGGTCAATTCGTTCCAGCGCAGGATCTCGATGCCCTCCTTCACCAGCTCGGGCCGGATCTCTTCGGTGAAGACTCGGGAGTGCTCGTCAACCAGTTCCCGCGTCCGGTTGAGGATCGCCAAGTGCACATCGCGGGGCAGCATCCCGCTGACCGTCGGCACAGCAACGCCGGCTGCAATCCGACGTTTGAGCCCAGCCACTCGAACCATGTAGAACTCGTCCAGGTTGGACGCGAAAATCGCGAGGTACTTGGCTCGCTCCAGCAGCGGGACCCGCAGCTTGTCCTTCGCCAGATCGAGGACTCGATTGTTGAAGTTCAGCCAGGACAGCTCGCGGTCAAGGAATCGGTCTGGGGGAAGTGCCGAGGTGAAGTCTTCCAGACCGTCGGTGGAGGGCTCGACGGGACGATGCGTGGCGATCGGGGAGGTGTCGACGGCTTCCATCGTGTATTTCTCCTCCCCGGTATGTCAGGGCTGCGGCTGGCCAGCAGTAGGCGGAGGCGATTCTGCTGACGCATACATCACATCACGGCTGGCAACACGGAAACCATAAGCTGAGTACAAGGCAATTGCTGCCCCGTGGTCGGCCTCGACGTAGAGCTGGACGCGGGTGTTCCCGCGTCGTTTGAGGTGCCGTAACCCGCTGGCCAACAACGCCTTGCCGAGGCCTTGTCCGCCGGCCAGGGGGTCCACTCCGAGGACGTAGACCTCGCCCAGTTGATCTTCGTGCTGCTTTGTCCAATGAAATCCGACCATCTGGCCGGCCGAGATCGCGACGAAGAAGCCTGCCGGATCGAACCAGCTCTCCGCCATCCGGTCCTCGAGATCGCGTCGCGTGATACGGCCTTGCTCGGGATGGTCGGCGAACGCGCGGGCGTTCACCACGATCCAGTCGTCCTCGTCCGCCCGCGGTCGGAAGCTCCGGATGATCACCCCATCGGGTGCGGCGGTATCGGGCACGGGGTCTTCGAGCGACCGCTCCATGATCAACAATGTCCGGCGTGGCTGCATCCCGTGGCTTCGAGCCAGAGCCTGCGCAGCGAGCCGATTGCCCACGGCCAGCACCTGCACCGGGCCGCGGCCGGTCAACGCGTCGAGCAGCGCAGTGCCGATTCCTTGGCCACGATGCACCGGTGATACGACCAGCTCCCCGGTCGGCACGGCGCCATCTTGCCGCTGGGCGTAGCCGACGATCTGGCCGTCTCCCTTGGCGATCAGATGCTCGATCGCGCCGTGGCCTCGGCGCAGGTGTAACAGCGCCGCCTCATTGAGGGGTGGAGCACCGTCCGCCCGCGTGGCTTCCTCGACCACCGTCAGAACGGCGCTGATCTCCTCCGGTGATAGCTGTGTCGCGGTGGTGATCTCCAGGCGGTCGCTCATGCGCCAACGGTAGTGATCGATAGGCTGCCACGTATGGGTGCGGCGTAAGCCGCGGGGGAGCTGTCACTCGTCGGAGAGAAAGGCTGGCCGTCGATGGCCGACGAAGAATATTCGTCCGAACAGATCGCGGCCTATGGTGCCACCGCGCAGCCCGCTATCGCAGCCCGAATGACGCCGCATTTGCGGATGACAATCATCGGTGCGGCGTGCGCCGGGTTGGCCGTTCTCACCAGCCTGGCGGCACTCCTGACCTTCCCGATGTTCAACGACCGCGACACCGGGGTGGGCTGGGCAGTCGTGGCGCTCATCTCGGCGGTACTGATGCTGGTCGTGTGCGGGATCCAGGTAGCGGTCTGGCGGCGGGCCATGGCCTCCTGGCGGGGCGTGCGGATGCAGGATCTCCAAGGTGAAAGGCGGCTTTCCTGGATCACTCATCTGGTTTCGTACGCGGTGGTGTTGGCCGGGATGTGGGCCTGCCTGGCCGGCGCTGCCGACGCCGGCTGGTCGGCCACCGCTGGGATCCTTCTGGTCGTGACGATGGTGTTGATCATCGCAGGTCAGGTGCTCGCGGGCGTGCAGTATCTGCGGCCCAGCGGCCCACCCGGCACCGTTCCGGCTCACATGCGCCGGCTGGTGCGACGGGCCGAAGCGCGCCAGGGGCGCCGCCTTCCCTGATCATTTTCGGGCTGGTCGGCGGATAGCTCGCGCTGTCGACACGACGGTCTATTTGACCAATTGATCGAGCCCGCCAGGGCAGGCGCGATCACCCTCGCTTGGGAGTTCTGGCTGCGAGGCGGACCAGCGCACCGCCTCCGTGATGAGCGCCCGAGGAACCACCAGTATCAGAGTGAGGTCCGGCGGTCGGCCACGCATGGCCGACCCTCGCTTTTGCACTCCGAACATGTCAAAAATACTCGCAAAACATTACATGTTTGGGCCACATGTCAAGCGGCTTGACGGATGTCCGACATCCGTCTGGTTATCCGGCAGGCCGGGCCACTGTCAGCTGGCGCTGACC
>DATFQP010000313.1:0-8778 GCA_035264145.1 Propionibacteriaceae bacterium | reverse complement strand
GAATCAGCGATGACGGCAAAGATGAACAGATACATGCCGATGGTGCTGACGACTGCCACCCGAGGTAGGGACTGGCCGAGGAATGTCAGTGCCAAGATCACGACCAGGCTGGGCAGGAGGAACTCGCCGAGATTGAATCGGGCGTCGACGTAGTCCCGCAGCAGCGCTTTCTCCGGAGTCGCATCTCGGGCATTGATCGCCCTCATCCGCTCGGTCCGCGCCTGCCGTCCCGCCTCCAGGCGGGCTTCCTTCTTCGAAAGATTGCGGGCGACCCGCTGCCGGCGGGCGGCTTCTGCTTCCTTCCGCGTGGGGGTCGGCCGGTCCTTCCTCATGCCCGGACCGGGTGGCGGAGCGGGTGGCGGCGCCGGCTCCGCTGGGGTGTTGCGGCGGAAGAGTGCCACGAACTCCTCCTCTCGCTGCTGTGCGGTCGGCCGAGCGCCGGCTCACTGCCGGGCGCATCCCTGGATTCTGTCAGGGGAACAACCCAAAGACGAACCTACTAGCTGATCCTTATCCCGACCCTTACCGTGGCGGGGATACGGTGGAAGCCTGTGCACCAGCGCCCCGCATATCTGCGACTGTGGAAGGACCAGCTGATCCGTCATGAGCGGCATTTTTCAGCGCATCTCATTGATCTTTCGAGCCAAGACCGACAAGGCCCTGGACAAAATGGAAGATCCTCGCCAGACGCTCGACTACTCCTACCAACGTCAGCTTGAACTGCTGCAGAAGGTACGCCGGGGGGTTGCCGACGTGGCCACCAGCCGCAAGCGAGTCGAACTCCAAGCGACCCAGCTCAACACTCAGGCCGACAAGCTGACCCAGCAGGCGCAGAAAGCGCTCGAAGTGGGCCGCGAGGATCTGGCCCGCGAGGCCCTCACCCGGCGCTCCGGTCTGCAGCAACAGCTGACCGATCTGCAGACCCAGCATGCGCAGCTGCAAGGCGAAGAGGAGAAGCTCACCCGAGCCAGCCAGCGTTTACAGGCGAAAGTCGACGCCTTCCGTACGAGGAAGGAAACCATCAAGGCCACCTACTCCGCCGCCGAAGCGCAGACCCGGATCAACGAGGCGTTCTCCGGCATCAGCGAGGAGATGGGTGACGTCGGTTTGGCCGTCCAGCGCGCCGAGGACAAAACGGCACAAATGCAGGCTCGTGCCGGGGCCATCGACGAGCTACTGGCGAGCGGTGCCCTCGACGATCCGACCGGCACGGCGAAGGACGACATCACCCTTGAGCTGGAGCAGCTCGCCTCAACCTCGGATGTGGAGCAAGAACTCGCCCGGATGAAGGCGGCTGTCGGTCCTGGCTCGTCGGGGGCTCCCCAGGCGATTGAGGGCCAGCAGGCGCCGTCCCAGTCCCTGCCGCCGACCACGCCCAGCCATGGCAGCTACCCAACGCCGCCCGCATTCAACGCAGAGCAGCCACAACAAGCGCCGGCGAACGAGGGTGACCTCCGATGATCGTACGGATCTTGAATGAGGGGCAATGGGAACTGAGCGAGGAGGCGGTGCGGGACCTGAACTCCCTTGACGACGCCGTCGACAAGGCGGTCGCCTCGGGAGATCAGGGACAGCTGGCGAGCGCGCTGCAAGCCTTGCTGAGCCGAGTACGCAGCACCGGCACGGTGGTGCCCGACGATGAGCTGCGCGACTCGGACCTGATCCTGCCGGATGCAGACTCTACGGTGGAGGACGTTCGAGCTTTGCTCACTGACTCCGACGAAGGCCTGATTCCCAACTAGTCCGGCGGCGGAAACTAGTCCTTCATGGTCGCGCCTGGCAGGGCGAGCTAGTCCTTCGTCTCGCCTGGCAGAGCTAGTCCTTCGTCTCGCCTGGCGAGGGCTAGTCCTTCGTCTCGCCTGGCAGGGCGAGCATCCGCTGCAGCGCCTCCCTGGCGTAGCGCTCGGTCTCGCGGTCGACCACAATCTGGTTGACGACATGGCCTGCAGCCAGATTCTCCAAGGCCCACACCAGATGCGGAAGGTCGATCCGATTCATCGTCGCGCAGTAGCAGACGTGTTTCTCGAGGAAGACGATCTCCTTATCGGGATGGGTCAGGGCCAATCGCTTCACCAGGTTCAACTCAGTGCCGACAGCCCATTTCGAGCCTGCAGGCGCCTTCTCGATCGTCTTGATAATGAACTCGGTCGAACCAATCAGGTCGGCTTTGAGCACGACCTCATGCAGACACTCCGGATGGACGAGCACCTGAACTCCCGCGATCCGGGCGCGGACATCGTCGACGGCTTCCGGAGTAAAGCGACCGTGCACAGAGCAGTGGCCCTTCCACAAGATCATCTTTGCTGACCGCAGCTGCTCGGCGGTCAGCCCACCGCCTTGCCGGCGGGGGTCGTAGAGCACGCAGTCGTCAAGGCTCATCCCCATCTGGAGCACCGCGGTATTGCGGCCAAGGTGCTGATCGGGAAGGAAGAGTACCTTCTCACCCCGTTCAAATGCCCAGTCCAGCACAGTTTTGGCGTTCGATGACGTGCACACCACGCCACCATGCTTGCCGCAGAACGCTTTGATGTCGGCCGAGGAGTTCATGTAGGTGACCGGCACGGTCATGTCGGCGACATCAGCGTCGGCCAGGACGTCCCAGGCGTCCTCGACCTGCGCGAGGCGAGCCATGTCGGCCATCGAGCAGCCGGCAGCGAGGTCGGGCAGGATGACCTTCTGGTGATCGGCGGTCAGGATGTCGGCCGATTCAGCCATGAAGTGCACGCCGCAGAAGACGATGAATTCGGCCTCCGGCCGGGCCGCGGCTTCGCGAGCCAATTTGAACGAGTCGCCGGTGACGTCGGCGAACTGGATGACCTCATCACGTTGGTAGTGGTGTCCGAGAACGAACAACCGACCCCCCAGTGCCGCCTTCGCTCGCCGAGCGCGTTCCACGAGCGCGGGATCGGAGGCCGGAGGGAGATCGCCAGGGCATTCGACGCCCCGCTCCGAGCGCGGGTCAGATCCTTCGCCAAGAACGAACAGCGAGAGGGGAGTCCCAGGCCTGGTCGGAGCCGATGTGGGGCTGCTGGTCATCTCACCACGATACCGGGCGACACGAGCGGATCAGCCGATTCCGCGGCACGCCAGACGGCTCGATAGGTGTTCGTATCCCTACCATGGCGTCCACGGTGGACAGAAGGAGGCTGGCAGCGTGCGAGTGCTGGTGGCCAGCGATGCTATTGGCGCGCTGACCTCGCTTGAGGCGGGCCGCATCATCGCATCCGGCTGGTCGACCGCAGCCGTCGACGTGCTGGCGATCGGTGAGGCGGGGGCCGGGTTCGTGCGCGCCTTCGCCGAACAGCGCGGCGCCTCAGTGGAGGTATTCGCAGTCGGTCTCTCGACGGTCGCCGTTGCTGAGAGTGGTGGGGCTGCCGCCCTGAGCATCAGCGGCGGGCAGCCCGTTGCCGATCTGCCGTTTGACAGCTCATCGCGAACCTTGGGGGAAGTGCTTCGCCTGGTGCTGGGGAGCCGTCGGCCGCACCGGGTCTACCTCGATCTCGTCGGAGTTGCCGCCCACGACGCTGGGGCCGGGCTGCTGGCGGGTCTGGGAGCAACCGCGGACCGGCCGCTCGACCAAGGCGCTGCCGCGCTGAGCGACGTCGGTGTTGCGGATGTCAACCCTGCCCTCGCGGCGCTCGGCGCAACCGAGCTCATCGGTGTGGTGCCGCACGGGGAACTTCACCAGCAGCTGCTCGGTCTGCGAGGAGTTACGTCGCTGCGCGGCCGAAGCGCCTCCTTGGATCCTGCACTCCTGTTGCGTATCGACGCGGCGCTGGATCGCTTTGCCCATCTCGCCTCAGCCGAGCATGTGGCACAAGCAGGAGCGGGCGCCTGCGGCGGCCTCGGGTTTGCCGTCCTGGCGTTGGGTGGACGCCTGACGACCGGGCCTGACGTCGCCCTCGCCTCGGTCGAACGCGCGGGGGATCTGATGGTGACCGGTTGCACCGTCTTCGACTTCGCCGCCCGAGGTGGCGGAGTCGTGGCGGCCGTAGCAGACGCTGCTGCCGCCGCGCTCAGCCCTTGCATCGTTCTAGCCGGCGAGCTGCTCATCGGTGGCCGAGAGATGCGCACGATGGGAATCGAGGCGGCATATGCGGTACACGAGGCCTCGGGTGACCTGACGAACGGGGCAGCGGTGAATGAGGTGGATTTGGCAGCGCTAGCTCGGCGCGTGGCGCGCTCCTGGACCTGGTAAGGATAGTTCAGTGGCGTCGAGACGGGCGTTTTGCCGCCGTGTTCTGCCCCCTTAGACTTAACGTGTCGAGTGGCAGACAACAATCAGGAGTTTGATATGACGGCAACCGACCAGACCTTCGTCGAGGCGCCTAGCGTCGCCGACGGCATCATCCTCACCGATGAGGCGGCTGGCAAGGTGAAGGCGCTTCTCGAGGGTGAGGGCCGCGAAGATCTGTCGCTTCGGGTGGCGGTTCAGCCGGGCGGCTGCTCTGGCCTGCGCTATCAGCTCTTCTTCGACGAGCGCAGCCTCGAAGGCGACATTGTGAAGGAGTTCGGTGGCGTCAACGTCGTCACCGATCGGATGAGCGCTCCTTACCTGATGGGCGCCACCATCGACTTCATGGACACCATCGAGAAGCAGGGCTTCACCATCGACAACCCGAATGCCACCGGGTCCTGCGCTTGCGGTGACAGCTTCCACTGATCGCAACGGTCCTCCAGCGGCCAATCATTACTGGCGGTGCGGCTTGACGCCGGTCCAGCGGCATTAATTCCGGCATAACCGTCTGCTGTATTGCACCGTGCGGGCCTGACATCGAGTCGTCATCACCGCACCGGGAAATGATTCATCCCGCGCTGCCGATTCTCAGGCGGAGGTGCGGCGCACCCGAAAGCGAGGCGGCTCGTTGAAGATCAACTTCTGTCCCCGCATCCTGCACCATGCGGCGAGATCGGGCCCGGCGGCCGGATCGTCCGCCAGCAGTTCCACCACATCGCCGTCGTCCAGCTCCGCGAAGCGCCGGGCCAATTCGATGATCGGCCGAGGACATGCCATGCCGAGGCAGTCCAACGACAGCCTTGGTTGACTCACCTAACGCTCACGGTGGCGCGGAGTTCGGCAATGATCTGCGGGACGACGTCCAGGAAGCGGTGCACGTCGGCTTCCGTCGTCTTTCTGGTAACTCCGATCCGCACGTTGCCATGGGTCAGCGCTCCCATCGCCGCGAGAACGTGCGACGGGTGCTCGCTGGAAGCGCTGCAGGCGGATCCACTGGAGACCGCAAAGCCAGCCTTGTCCAATTCGAGCGTCAGCGCCTCGCCATCGACATAGAGCGCGGAGAACGTCAGCAGATGGGGCACCCGCCGATTGGGGTCGCCGGCGAGGTCGACGTCCGGGACAACTGAGATGCCCGATCGCAGCTTCTCCACGAGCGCGTGCTGACGCCCGCCTACTGTCTCCCGGTCGCTTCGCCAAACCTCGAGCGCAGCCGCCGCTGCCGCAATTGCGGGTACATCCGGAGCTCCCGGCCAGCGCCCGGCCTGGTAGTCATCCGTCGGATAGGGGGCTCGCCATCGCACCCCGCGCCGGATCACCATCAAACCAACCGACGGCGGACCGCCGAACGCCTGGGCAGCGCCGGTCAGGACCGACCAGCCGGCCGAGTCGGCCAGCGCAACGCGGCCAAGGGCTGCGGTCGCGTCCAGCACCAGCGGCACCTCCGCCTGCGCCGATAGCTCCGCGGCTTCGGCATAGGGCTGAAGCGTGCCGACCTCATGATTGGCCACCTGCAGGCTCGCCGCCGCGACCCCCTCACTTCGCACCGCATAGCTCCAGGCCTCTAGATCCACCCGCGCAACGTGATCGACGCCAACGGTCACCGGTTCGCCGTACGTCTCGGCGGCCGCAAGGACTGAGGAATGATCAACGGCGCTGGTGACGATTCTGGGGCCGATGCGCCGGCGCCCTTTGGCCAGGCCGGCGATCGCGGCCGTGGCGGCCTGGACCCCCGAGCTGGTGAAAACTACTTCCTCCGCCCGCGCCCCGACAGTCTCGGCGACCACCTCTCTAGCCCGGTCGAGCGCCTGTGCGGCAAGGCGGCCGGGCCGGTGCAGTCGAAGCGGATCACCCCAGCCGGCGTCCTGGGCATCGAGCCAGGCTCGGCGCGCATCCGGCAGCATCGGCTCGCCGGAGGACGAGTCGAGGAAGACCGTAGATAACGGCTGCGCCACAACGAAAACTTACGCCCAGACCACCAGTGTTGGCTGTCCCGTCCTACGTTAGGGTGAGAACGAGACCGGTAGACCCCAGCTGTCTCACACGGGGTTGTGCCCGCCTCCCTCTGGCTGGATTTGTGGACCGACCGACCGGTGAAAGGCACGACGTGGGTGTCAGCTCTAGACGGCTGTTGACTGCAGGTTCGGCCGCGCTGGTGCTGGCGCTAACCGGTTGCTCTGCCGAAACCACCGCTCAGCTGAAGCGACTCGGGTTGCCCGAAGCTGCGAGCGACCGCTCTCCGGCCATGTTCGAGCTGTGGATCGGCACCTGGATCGCTGCCGGCATCATCGGCGTCCTCGTCTGGGGCTTGATCGGCTGGGCCGTGATTCGTTATCGGTCGCACGACAATCAAATGCCGCGGCAGGGTCGTTACAACCTGCCGATGGAGATCATGTACACAATCGCGCCGTTCATCATCGTCGGTGTGCTGTTCTACTACACGATCCTTGCCCAGAATGCGGTCCTCCAGCGAGATCCTGAGCCCGACGTTGAGATCAACGTGGTCGGCCAGAAGTGGTCGTGGACGTTCAACTACAAATCTGCCAACGATCCGGCCGTCGGCCAGGACGTCTGGAATGCCGGCACGATCAATGCGACCCCGGATCTCTATCTGCCGGTGGGCAAGGTGGTCCACTTCAACCTGAGGTCACCGGACGTCATCCACTCGTTCTGGGTTCCGTCGTTCTACCAGAAATTGGACGTCATACCTGGCCGGCAGAACAACTTTTTCCTCACGCCGACCAAGGAAGGTGTCTTCCGCGGAAAGTGCGCGGAATTGTGCGGCACCTATCACTCCGCGATGCTGTTCAACGTGCACATCGTCAGCGACGAGGAGTACACCAACTACCTCAAGACGTTGGTCGCCAGGGGGCAGACCGGGGAGGCTCGCGGACCGAAGAACGCTGACCCGGGTAGCGAGCTGAAGAATTCGAATCCACAGGAGGTGGGCGAACGGTGACGACTCTGGAACGGACCGCGACAGCCGCCGAGATCGCTCTGCCCAAGCGTGACCTCGGCCGGGTGGCGTGGAAGTGGATGATCACCACTGATCACAAGGTCATCGGCAACCTCTACTTCATCACCTCGTTGATGTTCTTCTTCTTCGCCGGAATTCTGGCGCTCGGAATCCGGGCCGAATTGGCGTTCCCCGGCCTGCAATTCCTGTCCTACGAGGCGTACAACCAGTTCTTCACGATGCACGGCGCGATCATGCTGCTGCTGTTCGCGACTCCCTTGTTCGCGGGCTTCGCCAACGCGATCATGCCCCTGCAGATAGGCGCACCCGATGTCGCGTTCCCGCGACTCAACATGTTCTCCTATTGGAGTTACCTGTTCGGCGGCCTCATCGTCTGCTCCGGGTTCCTCACTCCGAACGGGGCGGCCAGTTTCGGCTGGTACGCCTACACGC
This sequence comes from Propionibacteriaceae bacterium, assembly GCA_035264145.1. Taxonomy (GTDB): domain Bacteria; phylum Actinomycetota; class Actinomycetes; order Propionibacteriales; family Propionibacteriaceae; genus Microlunatus. The sequence goes on along the minus strand of DATFQP010000313.1, from coordinate 1,135 downwards.
CCCTGAGCGACGTAGTGAACTCACCGGGCATAGGTCATGACCTGTGGATCATGGGCCTCTACATGGCCGGCATCGGGACCCTGCTGGGAGCCGTGAATTTCGTCACCACCATCCTGACCATGCGGGCACCCGGCATGACCATGTTCCGGATGCCGATCTTCACCTGGAACATCTTCGTCACGTCGATCTTGGTGTTGATGGTCTTCCCGATCTTGGCTGCCGCTCTGTTGGTCCTCGAAGCCGACCGGGTGCTCGGTGCGCACGTCTTCGACGCCGCCACCGGAGGACCGATCTTGTGGCAGCACCTGTTCTGGTTCTTCGGGCATCCCGAGGTCTACATCATCGCTCTGCCGTTCTTCGGGATCATCACCGAAATCCTGCCTGTCTTCAGCAAGAAGCCGATCTTCGGTTACGTCGGCCTGGTGGGCGCGACCTTGCTGATCGGCGCCCTGTCGATGGCTGTGTGGGCGCACCACATGTTCACCACCGGTGCCGTCAATCTGCCGTTCTTCTCGTTCATGACGATGCTGATCGCTATTCCGACCGGTGTGAAATTCTTCAACTGGATCGGCACCATGTGGGGCGGCAACATCGCCATGCAGACGCCCATGCTCTGGGCGGTCGGATTCTTGGTCACCTTTCTCTTCGGTGGTCTGACCGGCGTGATCTTGGCCAGCCCACCGTTGGACTTCCAGCTCAACGACAGCTACTTCGTCGTTGCCCACTTCCACTACGTGGTGTTCGGCACCGTGACCTTCTCCGTCTTCGCCGGGTTCTACTTCTGGTTCCCGAAGCTCTGCGGCCGGATGATGGACGAGCGGCTCGGCAAGCTGCACTTCTGGCTGACCTTCATCGGCTTCCACACCACGTTCCTCATCCAGCACTGGCTGGGCAACGACGGCATGCCCCGCCGGTACGCGGACTACCTGCCCACCGACGGGTTCACCACGATGCACACGGTCTCCACGATCGGGTCGTTCATCCTCGGCGCCTCGGTCATCCCGTTCACGTACAACGCCGTGACCTCGTGGCAGCACGGTGCACCGGCACTGCGGGACGACCCGTGGGGACACGGCAACTCGCTGGAGTGGGCGACCTCCTCCCCACCGCCGCGACACAACTTCATCGAGATCCC
>DATFQP010000312.1:0-10043 GCA_035264145.1 Propionibacteriaceae bacterium | reverse complement strand
TGTCGAACACGGGACAGGTGGACGGGGCGGAGGTCGTCCAGGTGTACGTGCAGGACGTCGAGTCGACGGTGGCTCGGCCGGTCCGTGAGCTGAAGGGCTTCGCCAAGGTCTCGCTTCCGGCGGGCTCCTCCCGGTCGGTGTCGATCGAGCTCGACCAGCGCGCTTTCGCTTTCTGGTCGATCCGGCACGGCCGCTGGGCCGTCGAGCAAGGGGACTTCGTGATCGCCGTAGGCCCCAACTCCCGCGATCTCCCGCTGACCGAGACCATCACCATCGACGCGCCCCGCCTCGCCGAGCCACTGAACCGGGACTCGACTCTGCAGGAATGGATCGACGACCCGACCGGTCGGCAGCTCATCGAACGAGAGGTCGCCAACGGGCAGCCGGGGGTTGTGCTGGAGGAGGAGTTCCTCGCGGTGATCGGCACGATGCCGATGAGCACGCTAGCCAACTTCAACGGCATGAGCCTCGACCACGACGCCCTGGACCGGATCGCCCAGCAGTGGCAGCAACAAGCCCCAGTTCCTTCGACCCAGATTGGAAGCACCCAGCCATGAGCGTCTGCGTTGCCGTGACTGACAGCAAGGAGGGCCTGGCCGCCCTCGAAGCGGCCACCAGCGAGGCGGTCCAGCTGAACGTCCCTCTCGTGGCGGTGAACCTTACCGGGTCCGACCTCGACACCTCCGCCATCACCCCCGAGCTACCGTACGAGGTCGTCGTGCCTGACGGACGCTCCAACCTCGATGAGGTCGAGCAGGTGCTGCAGGTGATCGAGGGCCGGCCCGAGATCACAAGGCTCGTCGTCGGCGTGCGTCAGCGCTCCGCAATCGGCAAGGCAGTTCTCGGCAGCATTCCCCAGCGCCTCATCCTCGAAGCGACCGTCCCGGTGCTGTCAGTCAAGAGCATGGACGCATGAGGTTTCGTGGTCGACCAGCAGGAGAGGCCGGTCAATTGGCATCCTCTGCTGGCTCCCACCTTCTCAGGCACGCTGGGCGGCGGGCGAACTGGATGCGATGAACGCGGGGCGCGCGGTTTTCGCGCGTTCATATTTCTCACGGGAGGCCGCGCGTGGCATCGGAGGGGACTGCTCTCGACTCGTTGCTGCATGACCCGGAGCCAACGAGACCGTATCCCGCAGCCCAGGACCTGCTTGTTCAACTCTGTGCAGGAGGCGTTATGACATCGAGTGTGACCGTTGCAGTGCTGGGCCCTATCCCGTTCGATCGTGTGACGACTCACCGCGGAGACGTCCTCGAGAAGTACGGTTGCGCTCTCTACACCGTGGCCGCCCTGTCGGCCCTGCTTGGGCCAGGGGACAGGATCTGTCCCGTGGTGCACGTCCGCAAACAGGACGAAGCGAAGATCAAAGCACTGCTGTCCCAGTTCCCTCAGGTCGATCTCACCGGCGTGCGGTCGACGCTCGACCGCGGCGACGTGGTCGAGCTCGCATATCTCGACCAGAACCGCCGCGATGAGCGGCAGACGCACTTCATGGCGCCGATCCGCCCGGAGGACGTCGAATTCGTACTGGACGCTGACTTATTCGTCTGCGTGCCGATCACCGACTACCAGGTGAGCCAGGACACGCTCCGATATATCAAGCAGCACAGCTCCGGCATTATCCTGCTGGACGGGCACGGACCCGCGGTTGCCCTGACCAAGGGCGGTGGCCGGGCGAACCGGCTGTGGATCGAACGGGACGCCTGGCTGCCCTATATCGACATCTTGAAGATGAACCTGGAAGAAGCCGGTTGCAGCTGGTTCCCCAGCGGCGCTTCGCCTGCCACTACGACCGCCGACCCGTTGGCTATGGAGGATCTGCCGCTCTTCGCCGAACATTGCCTGGAGCGCGGCGTCAAAGGCGTCTGTGTCACCTTGGATGAGAGCGGTTGCGCGGTGTACTACCGCAACGCCGAAGGTGTCATGCAGGAGGACCTGGTCGAACGGCTCAAGATCAAGAACGTGGTGGACACCACCGGTGCCGGGGACTCGTTCGCTGCCGGCATGGGTTACGGCTATCTGGTCACCAAGGACCTCGTCAAGGCAGCCCGCTACGGCAATGCGATGGGGGCTCAACGCTGCGCCGGCACCCAACTGGCGGCCTATCTGCCATTGGAGGAGACCAACAAGCAGCTGGATGACGCGTACGGGAAGGTGCTCAATGCCTGATTCCAATGAACGGTCAAGCTTCGGGTTGCGCGATGAGCTCGGCTCCGCTGAGTGGCAGATCACCGAGTCCGGCTTCGACGCGGAAGAGGCGAACACTTTCGAGACGCTGTTCAATATCGGCAACGGACGTCTCGGCACCCGCGGAACCCTCGACGAGGGCCACGTCGGGGAGGTGTCGGGCACTTTCTTGAGCGGCGTCTACGACGGCTATCAGGTGCCGGTCATCGACCTGGTGAACGCGCCGGACTGGCTGTCGCTGGGCGTGTTTGTCAATGGCGTACGCCTGGACGTCCAGTCGTGCACCGTGGTGGAACATGAGCGCGCCCTCGATTTCCGGCACGGCCTGCTGTGGCGGCGGACGGTTTTTGCTGACCCCGACGATCAGTTAACTCAGCTGGAATCGCTCCGCTTCGCCAGCTTCGCGGACCGTCGGCTGTGCGCGTTGCGGGTCCAGGTCACCCCCCTTGACCATGACGCCGAGGTCACCGTGGCGAGCGCGTTGGTGGGGCGGCGGCGCAACCTGGAGCGGTTACCGGCGTATCCCGAGGGAACCGCGTTCGCACCCGAGGTGCGTTGGGACAAGTGGGCCGTGGCGAAACACCTGGTGGAGGTGACGAAGTCCGAGCAGGCGGACGCCATCTATCTCGAGATGCGCACCATCGACAGCGGCATCAACCTCGGCTATGGCGCGGTGCTTCAGTCCTCCCCGAAGCCGGATCGCCGTGCCGTCCTGCGCAGCTACGAAAGGATCGAGGAGCAGCAGTACTTCACGGTGAGCCGCGGCCAGACCGTACGGCTGGACAAGTTGGTCAGCATCGCCACGTCTCGCGACCAGGTCGACGATGTCCAAGCCGCGTGCCTGGAGAATCTCAGAACCCATGCATCCGCGGGCCTTGATGCGAACCTCCAGCGCAGTCGTGAGGTGTGGGAGCAGATGTGGGCCGACTGCGAGGTCGCGATCGACGGCGATCCGGAAGGCGCCCGGGCTGTCCGTTTCGGTCTCTATCAGCTGCTGATCGCCGCGAACGAGAACGACCCGACCGTGAACATCGGAGCCAACGCACTGACCGGCGAGCGCTACAAGGGGCACGTCTTCTGGGACACCGAGATCCTGATGCTGCCGTTCTTCATCTACACCCAGCCGGATACCGCTCGGAGCCTTCTGCGGTATCGCTACCACACCCTCGAGGCGGCGCGCGAGCTGGCGCGGGAGAGCGGTCTGCGCGGCGCCCGCTATCCCTGGGAGTCAGCCGACACCGGCCGCGAGGAGTGCCCGACCTGGACCGTCGACGGCGCAAACCGCATCTGGCCGCGGGAGGAGGAGATCCACGTCTCGGCCGACGTGGCGTACGGAATCTTGACCTACGTCGAGGCGACCGGGGACACAGACTTTCTGACCGAGTTCGGGGCGGAGATCCTGTTCGAGACCAGCCGGTTCTGGGTGGATCGGGCGACGTACGAACCCGACACCGACCGCTACTCCATCAAGCAGGTGATGGGGCCTGATGAGTTCCACTCACACGTGGACAACAACGCCTTCACCAACCGGATGGCCCAATGGGCGCTGACCCAGTCGGCGCACGTCTATTCAGAGCTCTCGCAGAACGCCCCGGACGCCCTCGCCGCAATCAGAACGAAGATCGGACTGGACACCGCAGAGGTGGAGCAGTGGCGAAACGTCGCGGCGAAGATCATCTACCACCTCGACCCGGCTCAGGGAGTCCTCGAACAGTTCGACGGGTATTTCGAGCGGTTGGACGTGCCCGTCACCGAGTGGGACCAGAACGACATGCCGCGCTATCCAGAGGGCTATCACCACTACAACTGCGAGGAGACGCAACTGCTCAAGCAGCCCGACGTGGTGATGCTCATGCACGTGCTGCCCGACGAGTTCAGCGAAGCGGTGAAGAAGGCGAACTTCGAATACTACGAGGCTCGGACGCTGCACAAGTCCTCACTCAGCCCGGCCATCCACGCCATCATGGGCATTGAGGTGGGCGACTCAACCCGGGCGCTGCAATACTTCTACCGGTCCGCTCTGGTCGACCTTGCTAACAACCAAGGCAACACGGCCGAAGGAATACACATCGCATCCGCCGGCGGCACCTGGCAGATTCTGGTCTGCGGCTTCGGAGGCTTCCGCGTCCGGCACCAACAGATGACCTTCAACCCCTGGCTACCGGCCGAGTGGCAGGAGATCCACTTCCGGCTCCGCTGGCGGGGCAACTCCGTACAGGTTGCGGTCGGCCACACCAACGCGACCTTCACCCTCGACGCCCCCAACGGGGTCACCGAGCAGATCGTCGTCGGTGCGGAGCACGTCACCCTCGTGTCGAACACGCCGGTGACCGTTCAACTCTCCGAGGTCGAGCCAACGTCACAGACATTGGCTGAAGCATCGGTCACAGCCAACCAAGCCAGCTGACAACGGCACCGCACGCGCTGACTTCAGACAGCCCTGGGAAGAATGGACTCTCGATCATGGTTACCACCACGGAGACGACCACGACTGACTACGCCGACCTAATCGCAACGCTCTCGCTGCGGGAGAAGGTCACGCTACTGACCGGGGCCTCTGTGTTCACCATGGCTGGGCACGCCGGCGTCGGCCTCGCGGCGATGAACCTCTCCGACGGCCCGACGGGCGTCCGCGGCCTAAAGTTCTCCGGTGGCCGCGCGGTCACCCTGTTCCCCAACGCCACCCTGCTCTCCGCCGCGTGGAGTACCGAGACTGCCCGCGAGGTGGGCCGGCTACTCGCGGAGGAGGCGCAGATCCAGGACATCCACGTGGTCCTCGGCCCAACCATCAACCTGCACCGCTCCGTGCTCGGCGGCCGTCTGTTCGAGGCTTACTCCGAGGACCCACTGCTCACCGGAGTGCTGGCCGCCGCGTACGTCGAGGGACTGCAGAGCGCCGGGATCGGCGCCTGCCTGAAGCATCTGGTGGCCAACGAATCCGAGACAGACCGGAACTCGATGAACTCGGTCGTCGACGAGGTCACGCTGCGCGAGCTTTACCTGCTGCCGTTCGAGATCGCCATTGCGGAGTCGAACCCGTGGTCGCTGATGGCGGCGTACAACGACGTGAACGGGCAGGCGGCGACCGAGCAGCAGCACGTGAACCTGGAGGTGGTGAAGGGGGAGTGGGGCTACGACGGTCTGCTGATGTCGGACTGGTTCGCCACCAAGACCACGGCCGCTTCCGCCAACGGCGGCCTGGATCTTGTGATGCCCGGCCCCGACGGCCCGTGGGGTGAGGCGCTCGTCGCCGCCGTCGAGACCGGCGAAGTGCAGGAGTCGGTGGTCGACGACCACCTGACCCGGATCCTGCGGCTCGCTGAGCGGGTGGGGGCACTCGGCACCCCCCGCACTCTGCCGGCGGATCTGCCCGGGCCGGACTCGGCGATTCGACGCGAGCAGCTGACCCGGCTGGCCGCCTCCGGCATGACCGTGCTTACCAACAACGGGGTCCTGCCGCTGACCTCCAACCAGACGGTGGCGCTCGTCGGCCGCCACGCCGTCGAGACGACGACCATGGGCGGCGGCTCAGCACAGGTCAACCCGCCCTACCAGGTGTCGGTCGCCGAGGGCTTGGGAGCGCTGCTCGGGGATCGGTTGAGCGTGACCGACGGGGTCGAGGTGCGGACCCGCCCCGCCCCGGCGAGCGCGAAGGTCCTCACTCATCCAGAAACGGGACAGCCGGGGGTCGCGATTGACATCTTCGCCGCGGACGGCACGCTGCTCGAGTCCCGGCACGGCGGGCTAGCTCAGACAATGGTGGGCTTCGACGACGAGCTGCCGCAGCCTGCGGCACGGGTCGTCTTCCGCGGCCGCAGCGGTCTTCGTGGGGCGGCCGAGGTCGGCGGCATCGGTGTCGGACGCTGGACCATCGCCGCCGATGGGGCGAGCACGAGCTTCGAGTTGACGAGTAGTGGCGGCATCGGCGCCGAGATGCTCTCCCCGCCCGTCCACGTGAACGAGCTTCATCTGAGCGACGACACCGACCTCGTCGAGGCGGTCGTCGAGCTCGGCGCCAAAACCGACGACAACCCGCTGGGCGGGGTTGGCATATTCGCCCTTGTGGTGCGGCCGGTCGCACGGCCGGTCGAGGAGGTGCTTGAGACGGCTCGGGTGGCGGCGGCCGCGGCCGACGTCGCGATCGTGGTGGTCGGACTGACTGCGGAGCAGGAGACCGAGGCCGTGGACAAGAGCACGCTCGCGCTGCCCGGCGAGCAGGACGCCCTCGTCCGAGCCGTCGCTGCCGCGGCCCGGCGGACGGTGGTCGTGGTCAACGCAGCCACGCCGGTTTTAATGCCGTGGGCGGACGAGGTCGACGCCATCCTCGTGGCTGGGCTGCCGGGACAGGAGGGCGGTCACGCCGTGGCCGCGGCTCTGCTGGGCACTATCGAGCCGGCCGGTCGACTCGTCACCACCTTCCCCGCCGCCGACGGGGCAGCGCCCGCCTGGGACGTGGTCCCAACTGACGGCGACCTGCGCTACGACGAGGGCACCTTCATCGGCTACCGGGGGCACTATGCGGGGCGGGCACCGGCCCCGGCCTTCTGGCTGGGTGAGGGCCTCGGGTACAGCACCTGGCAGTACACCGGCGCGGAGACACTTCCCGGCGCGGCGAGTCCAACCGTTCGGGTCCGACTGACCAACACCGGCGAGCGGGACAGCCGGGAGGTCGTCCAGGTCTACCTCGACCCGCAGTTTGAAGACCAGCCGGTCCGTCTGGTCGGTTGGGCGACCGCTCAGGTTCCCGCCGGGGCGTCCGCCATGGTCGACATCACCACCGACGCCCGACTCTGGCGCCGGTGGGACACGCAGGCCGACAGCTGGGGCGAGCCACTCACGGGAGGCCGTCTGCTCGTCGCCCGCGGCCTCGGTGACATCCGAGCCGACTTGCCGCTGTGACGCATCGCCGTTCTTAGGCGGGTCGGACTCGGACCGGGTCGTTCGAGTGCTCCGACCCCGTCTCAACCGGCTCGTCGACAACTCGGTGTGGGGCCTGAAGGCAACTTCCTCGACTCCCGATGGACTGCCCGCAGCGGGACGAGCGGCTCGGCTGGACCGGGGACGCCGCCGTCTACGCCGCCACCGCCACCTATCAGTTCGAGGTCGCCGACCTCTTGCACAAATGGCTGTTGGACCTGGCCGAAAGACCCGACGCAACGGCCTTCGTGGTGTCCCGTTCGTCGTCCCGGATGTCTTGAAGTACGCGCAGCAGGCGCCTCCCTGAGCCTGTGACCGGCTCGGCTCCTACTGCGCCGACAACATCTCATTGACCTTCGCCAACGCACCGACTATCACCGGCCGGGACGCCATGCTGGCACAGATGACGACCCTGCTCGGCAAGGTCAAGTCGCTGGCCCACCCGCTGATCTGCAGGAAGACGGCAACGTGATCATCTTCGAGGTGACCAGCATCTGGCGCCTCCACGACGGCACTGAGATCAAGATCAACGCCTGGTCGATCTTCACCCTCGTCGACGGCAAGTTCACCGGCCAACGCATCTACGTCGACAATGCCCCTGTCGACCGCTACCTCAGCTAACCAGGCGAACGAGAGAACCCTCGTGACTCGCATCCTGATCACCGGTTCCGCCCAAGGACTGGGCCGAGCCGCCGCCACCACCCTTCTCGACGAAGGACACCAGGTCGTCGTGCACGCCCGCGACACCAGCCGCGCGGCCGCGTTGACAAGTACTACATTCGTAGTGCCCGGTTACTAGGTTCATAGTGGAATGCCGTGACGCCAGCCGAACCTCAGACCAATCGTCTTCACTCGACACCGTCATGATGACGATGCTCCGGGTTCACGCGGTGATCGCCGCCCGACACAGGGTCTGGCAGACCCCCGCAACGAACGGGACCGGCTTACGGGAGGACTGACAGCTCCGGTGTCATGGAGTCGGCGCCGATGTTGGTGATCTCTGGTCCTCTGAGGGTCTGCACGATGACGGTCGCCTCGCAGGTCTTCTGCCGATGTGCGGGATGAGGGTCGACTAGCGGCCATCCGGCGGCAGTTCGTTGCAATCGTCGCGGCACCTAGCCACGGCCACCGGCGAGGCGCACGCCTCCAAGGCCTGCTTTCCAGCCACCAACTAACTCAAAGAGCACATCCGCTGATCGCCGTGCCTCCCAGCGCTGGGGGGAGTCCGGGTACCGTCAATGGTCCTTACCGGAAGCCGAGCGGCGCCCGCGCCGTAAGACGACCGGCTACGGGGAGTCATCAAGGGTGCGGCGTTGCCGCCTCAAGATATTGAAACCGAACGTCGGCGGGCCTGTCCGGCATGGCCGAGGCTCGACGAGGTTGACCGATGAATCGCTCTCCTCCGCCCGAATTGCGCTCAGGGGAGCAGGTGGACGGCAAGCGGCATCACCTGGCTGGCGCCCGCCTCGGCCAACAGCGCCGACGCAACCGTGACCGTCCACCGCGTCCTTACCGTGTCGTCCACCAGCAGCACCGGCCCGTCGAAGCTCACGCCGTCGCGCACGCTGGTGCGGGCCAGCAGGTCCCGTGCACGGACCGCCGAGGCCGCCTCGGCCGTCGGCGGCGGCCCGCTCACCCCCAGCGCGTCGACCAGCGGCAGCCGGCCTACCCGGGCCACTTGCCCGGCGAGGGAGCCGACCAGGAGCGGGAACCGCCGGGACGGCATCGCCACCACAGCGACCGGCCGTTCCCAGTTCGCCGACCAGCGCACCAGCACCTGAAGCAGCCCATCCAGCACCTCCGGCGGCGCCGGTGCGTCCTGCTGCCAGAGCACGCGCAAAACGTCTCCCCAGGCCGGGTCGTCAGCGAAAGCCAGCGCGCGGCCGGGCGCCACGCCTGCGATCTTGCCCTTGCGTCCGGCCAGGCCGCTAACCCAAAGCTTCCGCGGCTCGATCACCACGTCGCGCCCGCGGAAGAATCGCCTTGCCACCTCCACGAGCTCCGCGCTGGGACGCATGCCCGGCGCCGGCAGGCCCCCGTCGCACACCGAGCAGCGTCCGCACGGCCCCGGATCCGGGTCGTCCAGGGCACGCTGCAGAAACTCCATCAGGCAGTCCTCGCCGTGCGCGTACCGGCGCATCAGGTCCGCCTCGGTGGCGCGGACGTGGCGCAGGTCCGACCACTTCTGTTCATCGAAGTACCAGGCCCGGCCTGTCGCTTCCCACCCGTCGCGGGACTTGGTCACCACCTCGTCAACGGCCAGAATCTTGAGCAGCGTCTCCAGCCGGCCCCGGCGGATGCCGGTGGCCGCCTCGACACCGCCGAGCGACTGCGGGCCATCGGCGAGTGCGTCCAGAATGCGTTCCACCTGCTCGTCGGTCGGGATACCGGACGTCGCAAAGTACTCCCAGATCCGCTCGTCGGGCGGACCGGGAACCAAGACCGCGATGGCGTCGTCCAATGCACGCCCGGCCCGGCCGACCTGCTGGTAGTAGGCCACCGGCGAGGCCGGCGAGCCTAGGTGGATGCAGAAGGCAAGGTCGGGCTTGTCGTAGCCCATCCCCAGCGCTGAGGTCGCCACCAGCGCCTTCATCTGGTTCCGTCGCAGCCGGCCCTCGAGAGTCTCCCGGTTGTCGCTTTGACCCGAGTACGCCGCCACGTCGAGTCCCTGGTCGACAAGGAATGCCGTGAGGCGCTCGGTCTCGGCCACCGTCAGCACGTAGACGATGCCGGAGCCCGGCAGCGTACGCAGCGCCTCCGCCACCCAGCCGGACCCCTCCAGAGTGCTCAGCCCAGGCACCACAGCCAGCCGCAGCGAAGCCCGGGCCAGCGAGCCGCGCAGCGTGACGGTCTCCGCTCCGAGCTGGGCCGCCACGTCCACGGTGACGCGCTGGTTCGCCGTGGCGGTGGTGGCCAGCACCGGCGTGTTCGGCGCCAGT
>DATFQP010000311.1:0-6974 GCA_035264145.1 Propionibacteriaceae bacterium | reverse complement strand
AGCATGGTCGGCTCGACCCTGTACATGCTCAACCACGGCCTGTCGACGGCGGCGCTGTTCGTTGTCGCCGGTTATCTGATCAGGCGGCGGGGTTCGCGAGACATCCATGCGTACGGCGCCGTGGAGAGGACTGCGCCGGTGCTGGCCGGCCTGTTGCTGTTCGCCGGGCTCTCCACACTCTCCCTGCCGGGGTTGTCGAGCTTCGTCTCGGAGTTCATGGTCCTAGCCGGTACCTTCACCCGGCATCCGGTGCACGCGACCGTGTCCACCCTGGCCATCGTGCTGGCGGCGCTCTACATCTTGATCATGTACCAGCGGACGATGACCGGTGCCGTGCAGCCCGAACAACCGGTACGAGTCCGGGACGTGAGTTCCCGGGAGCGGCTAGCCATGGCTCCACTGGTGTTGCTGATTGTGGTGCTCGGAGTCTTTCCCAAGCCGATGCTGGCTGTGATCGAGCCTGCGGTCTCCGTTTTGATGCAGCACGTCGGAGTTACGGATCCGCAGCCGCGGGTCACCGCGGAAGGAGGCCGCTGATGTCACCGATCCCGGTGGAGATCACGGCACCGAATCTCGAGTATCGACTGCTGCTGCCGGTCTTGTTGATTTTCGCCGGTGCCTGCATTGGCGTGCTGGTCGAAGCGATCCTGTCACGATCGCATCGGAACACCGTCCAGCTCGTCGTCACCTTCGCCTCCTTGGTCGGCGCGTTGATCAGCACAGTGCTGAACTGGCGGACTCAGGATGTGGCGATAACTGCCGTCGGTTCGATTGCCATAGACGGTCCGACCTACTTCATCTGGACGATACTGCTCGTGTTCAGTGCTGCGTCATTCCTGCTCTTCGCCGAGCGCAAGGTCGAGAACGGAGCGAGCGTCTTCGCGGCACAGGCGGCGGCCGTTCCAGGCACGATCGCCGAACGGGAGGCGGTCGCGGCCAGGATGGAACACACCGAGGTGTATCCGCTTGCCTTGTTCGCCTTGTCCGGGATGATGCTCTTTCCCGCCTCGAGCGACCTAATCACCATGTTCGTCGCGTTGGAGATCTTGTCTCTACCGCTGTACCTGCTGTGCGGTCTGGCCAGGCGCCGGCGGCTGCTTTCGCAGGAGTCGTCGCTGAAGTACTTCCTCCTCGGTGCGCTGTCCTCTGCGTTCTTCCTTTACGGCGCCGCTCTGCTGTATGGATACGCCGGCTCCTTCGACTTGAGCGCTATCGACGAGGCAGTGCGGACCGGCACTCAGCAGCCGAGCTTGTTGCTGGCCGGTGTCGCATTGATCGGCATGGGGCTGCTGTTCAAGTTCGGTGCGGTGCCGTTCCACTCCTGGACTCCGGACGTGTACGTGGGCGCTCCGACGCCGGTCACAGCCTTCATGGCAGCCTGCACCAAGATCGCCGCCATCGGTGCTCTGCTCCGCGTCTTCTATGTCGCGCTCGGGGCAGATCGATGGGATTGGCAGCCGCTGATGGCCATCGTCGCCGTGGCGACCATGGCGGTCGGCTCAGTCCTCGCCATCACTCAGACCGACGTCAAGAGGATGCTCGCCTACAGCTCGATAGCTCACGCCGGGTTCATTCTGACCGCGTTCGTCGGAGCGTTCCAGGCCACCACTGGCAGCACGGCCGGATCCTTGACCAGCATCTCCTCGATCCTGTTCTATCTGGTCGCGTACGGAGCGGCCACGGTCGGTGCCTTCGCGCTGCTGACCGCGATACGTGATCCCAGCGGTGAGGCGACGCCGCTCAGCAGCTGGGTTGGTCTTGGCCGCCGGTCCCCCACAGCGGCGGTTGTCTTCTCCCTCTTCATGCTCAGCTTCGCTGGCATTCCCCTGACCAGCGGTTTCATCGGCAAGTGGGCCGTTTTCGCGGCAGCGTGGTCGGGTGGCGCCCGGTGGCTGGTGGTCGTTGCCGTGGTGATCAGCGTGGTCGCGGCCTTTTTCTACATCCGGGTGATCGTGCTGATGTTCTTCGCCGATCCGGCGGCGGGCGGCCCGCAGATACTCCGTCCGGGCTGGACGACGCAGGTCGTCGTCGGCCTTGGCGTGGTGGCTACTGTGGCTTTTGGCGTCTTTCCGGGACCGTTGCTCGACCTTGCTCAGCAAGCCGGAGAGATGCTGCGGTGATCGCGGCGGCGCCGGCCGCAGCTAGGAGAGATGTGCTCGCAGAGGAGACGCGGAACGAGGTCTTCGCTGCTGGCGTGCGCAGCCAATTGGACGTGATCGAGGGTGCGCTGGTGAACGCGGCCGAGGCTGGTACCCCGATGATCACGGAGGCCGCTCGACACGTCATCGCCGCCGGCGGCAAGCGATTCCGGCCGATGCTGGTGGTGTTGGGATCACATTTCGGGGTGGAGGCCCAGCCTGCCGACGTGGTGAAGGCGGCGGTGGTCGTTGAGCTCACCCATGTCGCCAGCCTGTATCACGACGACGTGATGGACGAGGCGCGGTTGCGCCGCGGCTCGGCCAGCGCCAACGCGCGCTGGGGCAATACGGTAGCGATCCTGGTCGGCGACTTCCTCTTCGCCAAGGCGTCCGACATCGTTTCCGAACTCGGTCCGGAGTTTGTCCGTCTGCAGGCCCGCACATTCTCTCGACTTGTGCAGGGCCAGATTGCCGAAACCGTCGGTCCGGGACCGCAGCAGGATCCCCTCGAGCACTACCTTCAGGTTGTGGCCGACAAGACCGGATCGCTGATTGCCACATCGGCTCTGTTCGGTTCGAAGATCGCCGGCGCCCCGGAGGCTGTCCAGCAGACGCTGCGGAGCTTCGGCGAGGAGATCGGCATCGTCTTCCAGCTGAGCGACGACATCCTCGACGTCACCAGCGAGGAGGCCGGCAAGACGCCGGGAACCGATCTGCGGGAAGGGATTCCCACGCTGCCCACGCTGTTGGCCCGCCGGTCGACCGATCCAGCTGATGCGCGGCTGCTGGAGCTGCTGGACTCTGACCTGCACGATGACCTGACCCTCGACGAGGCGCTGCACCTGATCCGGCGGCATCGCTGCATCGAACAGGCACGCGCCGAGGTGCGCCGCCGAGCCGAGTCCGCCCGCTCCCTTCTGGACCCGCTGCCGCAGGGTCCAGCTTGCGACGCTCTCGCGGAGCTGTGCGACTCGGTTGTCACTCGTTCCTCCTAGGTCGGTATTCGGTCCTGCCCACCGCCCTCACGGGTCCCGGCAGCCGAAATGCGTCTGTGGCCCCTCGTTAGACCCCGCGACTCGGGGGTAACCGGGCAGCATGAGCGATTTCATGGAGAAGGCCAAGGACATGGCGAGTGAGCACGACGCGCAAGTTGATCAAGGTCTGGACAAGGCTGGCGATGCAGCCGACGAACGTACGGGCGGAGAGCACGGGGAGCAGATCGACAAGGGTGTCGACGTTGCCCAGGAACGGACTGGCGCCGGTGATCAAGTGCCTGATCAGCCATAACAACGACGGCACATAATCGGTTACCAGGTCACGTTCGGAGCTTCCGCCATCCGTTCGGCGATCACGACCTGACTGTCGCGGTCACGGTGGGCGTCGCCGCCGTTGATCACCAGGTCGGCATCCTCCCAGGGACGTTGATCGGTGACGTAGGCGTTCTCTTCGGCCATCCAGCCCGTGTACGAGGCGGCGGAGATCTCACCGGCAGCCACCCGTTCGGCATCGCGGGCGAGCCGGGTCGGCTCGTCCGTCTCAACCCAGATGGCGACGGCCAGCTCTGCTCGTACGGATCCCTGGGTAGCGCCCACGCCTTCGAGGATGAGGTACTGCAGGTCGCCAGGAAGCTCGATTGCGCCTTCCCGGTCACGGACCAGCCAAGCCGGTGGCCGATAGCTGAGGGCATGGCCTGAGCGGACGACCGGCAGCACATCGTCGATCAAGAGCCGGTCCCAGCTGAAGACTCCGTGGTGCCAGGCCAGATCGTCGGTATGCAGCACGGCGCACCGGGCCAGCGTCGCCGCCAGATCGCGGCCGAGGGTGGTCTTACCGCTCGAGCTGTGGCCGTTCAGACCATGACCGCAGGCCGAACGGCACTCGCCAGGTGTTGGATCCGATCAGCAAGAGCATGGAGCGGCAGCGGCTGCCAGTTGAAGATCACCAGATCTTGACCCGTTGCTCCTCGTCCAGCCAAAGCCGGTCGCTCTCCGTGACCGCGAAGGCGTCGTAGAAGTCCGGAATGTTCCGTACCGTTTGGTTGCACCGGAATTCGGCAGGCGAGTGGGGATCGGTCGCCAGCCGCTGCAACAACATCTCCGTGCGGATCTTCGACTGCCAGATGTAGGCCCAACTGAGGAAGAGGCGTTGTTCGTCGGTGAAGCCGTCTATCGGATCGGGCCGATGGTCGCTAGCCGCGATCCGATAGGCCTTCAGAGCAATCGACAGGCCGCCAAGATCACCGATGTTCTCCCCGATGGTCAGCTCACCGTTCACGCGGTGGCCCGGAGCCTGCGCCGGCTCCAACTCGCCGTACTGGTCGATCAATATCCGGGTCCGCTTCTCGAACGCCGCCCGATCCTCCGCCGTCCACCAGTCGACCAGCGCCCCGTCGCCGTCGCAGGTCGAACCCTGGTCATCGAAGCCGTGGCCGATCTCGTGACCGATCACTGCGCCGATTCCGCCGTAGTTGATCGCATCGTCGGCGTCTTCGGAGAAGAACGGCGGCTGCAGGATGGCGGCGGGGAAGACGATCTCGTTGCGCAGCGGGTGGTAGTAGGCGTTGACCGTTTGGGGCGTCATCAGCCACTCCTCACGGTCGATCGGCTGGCCGATCTTGTCAACCGACCGTCGGACTTCGAAGCTGGCTGTGCGCATGACGTTGTCGACCAGAGCGTGGCGATCGATCTGCAGTGTCGAGTAATCCCGCCACTTGGAGGGAAAACCGATATGGGGCCGAAACTTGCGCAGTTTGTCAAAAGCCCGCTGTTTGGTCGCCTCGGTCATCCAGTCGAGCTCGATGATCGATTGCCGATAGGCCTCGATCAGGTTGGCCACGAGCTGATCCATCCGCTCCTTGGCGACCGGAGAGAAATGTCTTTCGATGTAGATCTTGCCCACCGCTTCACCGAGGGCGCCCTCGACCAGGTCGACCCCCCGCTTCCAACGCTCCTTGAGTACCGGCGTACCGGACAGGATGGTGCCGTAGAAACGGAACCGCTCGTTCACGAACGCCGACGACAAGTACGGCGAAAGCGATGAGATGAGCTTCCACTTGGCCCAGATCTTCCAGGCGGGCAGCCGGTCGTCGGTGATCAGCTCAGCAACCGAGGTGAAGAACGACGGCTGCTGAACCACCAGTTCGCCCATGGCCTGCTCGGGCACGTCCGCGCCGGCCAAGAATGCTCGCCAGTGAAGTCCCGGGCTTCCGGACACAAAATCGTCGAGTGACATGAGGTTGTACATCAGGCGCATGTCGCGGCATTTCACGCGATCCCAATGCCCGGCGGCGATCGCAGTCTCGAGATCGAGAACGGTTCGGGCAGCGTCATCGGGCTCGTCGATCCCCGCCAGGCGCAGCGACGCCGAGACATGCTGGCGATATTGGTCCCGGAGCGCTGCGTAGGTCTCGAGGCGATAATAAGCCTCGTCCGGCAGGCCAAGTCCGCCTTGGCCAACGAACATCACATACCGGTTGGGATCACCTGGGTCCGACTCGGCTTCGAAGGTGGCCAACCCCGCGATGGCTCTGCGAGCGAAGCTGCCCACCAGGGTCATCAGCTCGGCAACGGTGGAAACGCGGTCGACCTCGGCCAGCAGCGGAGCAAGCGGTGCAGCCCCAGCCGCCTCGACGGCTGCTTCGTCCATGAAACTCGCGTACAGGTCGGCGATCTTGGTCGCCTCGCTGTCGGGTTCACCCGGTGCCAGTTCTGTGATGATCTTTCGCACGGCCTTTTCGGCCTCATCCCGCAGGGTGATGAAGGCACCGGCGACTGGTTTGTCCTCAGGGATCTCCGTGTTGGCCAGCCAGCGTCCGTTGACGTAGCGGAAGAGATCGTCCTGAATCCGGACTTCGGGGTCGAAATCGTCCACCTTCAAGGCGGCACCGGCGGGCATCAGCTCAGTCACTCGGTCGATGCTAGCCCGATCCGCGCGCGCCTATTCTGCGGGCAACCAGCGGACCTTGGCTGAGTCGGTCTCCAGCGATACCACTGAGATGCTCGTGCCGCTGATCTCCGCACCGACGCAACGACCGGTACGGCCGCCCTGGGTACAGGTTCCGCTCAACTCGACGCGAAGCGGGATCCTGACCTGGGCGACGAGCCCCGACGTGGTCACCTTGGCCTTCTTGAACGGGTCCGAACCTTGCTGATTCCAGTCGACCGACCCCTTGCGCCACTTTGTGTCGTCGGACGTCCAGCGATTCGGGCACTCCGCCGGAGCGGGGTCGTCACTCTTGAGACACTTCGTGTAGCTCTTCTCCGTCGCCGTTACCGCCGCAGCCTTGCCCTTGGCGTTGATGCGCACCCCCAGTCGGCTGGTGTCCGGGAAACCGCTGGGGCTCGTGACCAGGATGGTTGATTCGTTGCCGTAGTCGGAGTACTTGAGACCCGTGCTGATCACGTAGGAACCGGGAAAGAGGTTGATCAGGTCTGCCGACACCTTCGTTCCGTTGATCAACAGCGGCACTGTTCCGCTGCGAACGAGTCCCAGCTCGACCTCTGCGGCGACCCGTCGAAGTTTCCAGGCGTCTTCCTGCTTGACGACATCGAAGGTCTCCGTCACGGGCCGCTTCCCGAGCTTGTAGGACGCTTCTACCGCTGCCTCTTTGTCACCATCGACCTGGGGCACCTCGATCGCTGTCAGGGGCGCCTCCCTGAGCGCGGTCGACAGTGCCTTGTCAGTCAGCAGCGAGCTCTCAGTGGGCCGGGACTGCCCATAGGCCAACGCCTCCTGAGCGTCGCCTGAGGCGAGTGCCGTCAGATAGCCGAGAACGGCGTCCGACGGCCGGGCGCCCGCCGCAGGTGCGGCTGAGGAGCTGGGGCTTGTGCTGCCTCC
>DATFQP010000310.1:0-4251 GCA_035264145.1 Propionibacteriaceae bacterium | reverse complement strand
GGAGGTGATGACCGCCCGCTCACCTCCGGACCGGACGAAGCGAACGGCGGCGGTGACTTTCGGGCCCATGCTGCCGGGCGGGAATTCGCCGGCCGCCAGGTGCTTCTCGGCCTCGTCAACGGTCATGGTGTCGACCGCCCGTTGGCGCGCCGTGCCGAAGCCGAGCCACACGTGGTCGACTCCGGTGAGCAGCACCAGAATGTCCGCGCCGACCGCCGCCGCCAGCCGCTGGGCCGAGAGGTCCTTGTCGATCACCGCGTCCACGCCGCGGATTCCAGCCCCCTCCCGGGTCACGGGGATCCCACCTCCACCCGACGCCACGACCACGAACCCGGCCTCGACCAGCGCCCGGATGGCGTCCGCCTCGAGGAAGCCCTGCGGCTCCGGGGACGGCACGACTCGACGCCAGCCACGGCCGGCATCCTCGGTCACGTGCCAGTGCCGCTCCCGCGCCAGCCGCTCCGCCTCATGCCGAAGGTAGAAGGGGCCGATGGGCTTGGTCGGGCGGTGGAACGCCGGATCGGAGCGGTCGACCAGGGCGTGGGTCACGATCGTGGCCACGGGCCGCTCCCGCGCGGCTCCGCCGCTGCAGAGGGCCGCCGTGATCAGGTGGCCCACCTGCCCCTGCGTCATCGCCCCCAGGGCGAACAGCGGCTGCGGTGGCACCAGGCTCGCGCCCTCTTCCTGCTGGATGGCGAGGTTGCCGACCTGGGGGCCGTTGCCATGGGTGAACACCACCCGATGGCCGTCCCGCAACAGCTCCGACAACACCGTCGCCAGCCTCGCCATGTTGGCCAACTGCTGCTCATAGGTCCCTCGCTCGCCCTTGGTGAGGACGGCGTTGCCCCCGACGGCGATCACAACGGTGCTCATCTGCTCGACGTGGTTCCTCGACCTTCGCCGGCACCCGGTCTCACGACGGGCGCATGGTCGTCCACAGCGCGCGAGCCGGCCGGTCGCCCGGGTTGCGCCATCGGTGGGGACGGTCGGTCCGGAAGTGCAGGGCGTCGCCGGGGCCGAGGGTGAGCTCTTCGCCGCCGACCCGGAAGACGAGCGCGCCTTCCAGCAGGAAGACGAGTTCCTCGCCGGGGTGCTCCATCTCCTTCGGGCCGCTGTCGGCCCCCGGCTCCACCTCGGCCACCGCCCCGGCCAGCTGGAACGACCCATAGGGGCCGCTGACCCCCTCGAGCCGCAAGCCCCGCTTAGACGTCAGCACCGGCCTGCCCTCACCCGCCTTCACGAGCGAGACCGAAGGGGGTGCACCGTCCTCGTCGACGAAGTAGCTCACCGGGCGGTCGAACGCCAGCGCGAGCTTCATCAGCGTGGCGATGGTCGGCACCATGCCGTTGCGCTCAAGCTTGTGAATCGCGGTGGCCGAGACGCCGGCCCGCTGCGACAGCTCCTCCAGCGAAAGGTTCTGCTGCTTGCGGAGCTGCCGGACCTTCGCCCCGATGGCGGCGATCGCCTCGTCCAACTGCACGGTCATCCACTCGCTCCCTGGCGCGCCGCTCTTCCCTCCGGGTCTCAGTCCCAAAGGCCACGTTCGTGACCTGCATTATAGAGGATGAAGCTGTACGATGATGAACCCTCGAAGTCAGGGGAGGTGTCATGGCCAGGCGGATCGCGGTCATCGGCGGAAGCGCCGCCGGGATGGGCGCGGCCGGCGCCGCCAAGCAGGCGGACGCCGACGCGCACGTGATCGTCTTCACCGACCAGCAGGACGTGGCCTACAGCCCCTGCGGCATCCCCTACGTCCACGGCCGGGAGATCGACACCTTCGACCGCCTCATCCTTCAGGGTAGGGAGTACTACCAGCAGCTCGGCTACGACATCCGCTACGGGACGCGGGTGCGGTCCATCGATCTGAAGGCCCGCCGGCTGAGCGTGGAGGGCGGGGACGACGAGCCGTTCGACAGCCTGGTGATCGCCACCGGCTTCGAGTACGAGCGGCCTGCCATCGCTGGCATCGACCTGGAGGGCATCTACTACGTCCGTGACATCCGCGAAGCGATGCGCTGGGACGAGATCCTCGAGCAGACCAAGGTCGCCGCGGTGGTGGAGGCGCAGCCGATCGGCGTGGAGATGGCCACGGCCCTGGCCCACCGGGGCATCGAGACGCACCTGGTCGACCCCCATCCGTGGGCGATGGCCGATATCGCCGACCCGGACATCATGCAGCCGGTGGAGGACTCCTGGCGCGAGATGGGCGTCAAGCTCCACTTCAACACGCGAGTCGAGGCGCTCCTCGGCACGGGACGCGTGCGGGCGGTCAAGACCTCCGGCGGCGACGTCCCGGTCGACATGGTGGTGATGGGGACCAAGAAGCTCCCCAACAACCGGCTGGCCCGCCAGGCGGGCATCAAGACCGGCTCCACCGGCGGCATCATCGTCGACGAGCACATGGCCACCTCGGCATCCGGGGTATTCGCCGCGGGCGACTGCATCGAGGTCCCCCAGGGGGGCACGAACATCCCCGTCCAAGGCCTGTCCGGCAGCCACGCCTACGCTCAGGGCAAGGTCGCCGGCGCCGGCGCGGGCGGCGGGCCGCGCAGCTACCAGCCGGTCTATGTGCCGTGGGGCATGGTGGGTGGCAAGTGGATGATCGGGGGTGTGTCGTTCGGCGAGACCATCGCCACCGCGCTCGGCATCCCCTTCGTCACCGGAGTGGCCGAGGGGATCTCCCGGGCCCGCTACTACCCCGACTTCAAGAAGATCCGCGTGAAACTGCTGGCGGAGCCGCGCACGCTGCGCCTGATCGGCGCCCAGCTGGTCGGCGGCGAGGGCATCAAGGAGCGGTGCGACTTCCTCGCGATGGCTGCCAGGAAAGGCGTGACGCTCGAGGAGCTCGCCTGGATGGAGAACGTGTACTCGCCCGCCATCGGGGCGCTCAACGAACCGATCGCGCTGGCGGCGCAGAACGGTCTCAGCGGCGGGAAGGGCTGACCATGCGGTTCTTCGAATGGGTCCGGCGCAACTCCGAGAGGTACCTGCTCGAGGCCGCACAGGCCGACTTGGCGCGGCGTTACCTGAGCCGGCCGGGTCCGGTGGGCCGGCGAGGCCTCCAGGAGCTGTTCTGGAAGCGCCTGTTCGTGCCGGTCTATCGGAGACTCCCGTGGAAGGTGCGGCACGCCGTCATCCTCGGCATGCCTGGGAGCCATCGACGTTCCTGGCAACGGCGAGGACCGCCCCCGGCCGCCGCGAGGTGAGCAGCAGGGTCCATCGACCAGGCCTCGGAAAGGAGCCCGCACGTGGAGTGCGGGCCACGTTCAGAGAAAGGATCTGGGCATGGCACAGTTCGTGGACGAGCGCGTCGACGCCGGTCAGGCAATCGTCGACTACGAGGACAAGGTCTTCGAGGACCACCAGGCAGAGCCTGGCCAGAAGGCGTACATCTTCATCCACAGCATCCCCTTCGAGAGCTCCGTATCGGTCGTCAATCTCCTGACCGCCACGCGCATCCGCCGCAAGGGCTTCGACACCAACATCGTCCTGTTCGGCCCCGGCTCGCTGATCGCCTCCGCGACCCGCGGGTTCCCCAAGGTGGGCGACGAGGCCTTCCCCGGGAACATGAACTACAACCGGCAGCTCCAGACATTCATGGACGAGGGGGGCAAGGTCTTTGCCTGCCGCTTCTCCGCCGCGGCCCTGTACGGCATGCGTGAATCCGACATGCTGAAGGGCGTCAAGCCCATCCATCCACGCGACGTCCTGGACGCCGCCCTCACCGCCTGGAAGGAAGGGGCATTCGTCCTCAACACCTGGAACATCTAGCCGACGCGGACACGCGGACCGCCCATGCCCGGACTCGTGCCCTCCCGGTTCCCGCCATGAGCCAAGCGCCTGTTGAGCTGGTCGAGCGCTGGAACCTCGCCGAGCGGCACCTGTACCCGGTGGTGATGGCCCGGCCGGACCTGTACGAGCGCTACCTGGCGCTCGTGCGCGCGATGGCGGACGACCTCGGGGGCCTGTCGACCCCGGAGGCGCTGGCTGCCGCGTTCGGCGAGGGCGAGGGCGTGCCTCAGGCCGCTCGAACCGCCGCCCGCGCCGGGGTCCCCACCGAGGGACTCGACTTGGGTGTGGCGGCGGGGGCGGCCTTCGCGCTGCGGTACCGGGAGGTCAAGGCCGCTGCCGCCCGGGCCGCCGTCGCCGCGCGGGTCCACGAGGCGACGACGAAGGGGGAGCGCTGGGTCGTGCTGCAGGAGCTGTCCGGCGGGCAGGCGCCCGATCCCTTCGCCGCTGCCGTGTCCTCCC
>DATFQP010000309.1:0-10054 GCA_035264145.1 Propionibacteriaceae bacterium | reverse complement strand
GGGCCGAGAGAATCCGATCTTTCGCCAGTACGTCAAGATCACCCGTGCGCGGGTCCTGAGGAAGGTATCCCACAGCTCCGGAGCGGGATATCGACCCCGAGGCAGGCAGCGACTCTCCGGACAGGATCTTGGTCAGCGTGGTCTTTCCGGCACCGTTGCGCCCGACTAGCCCGATCTTGTCTCCGGCCGCAACGTGGAAGGAGGCACGCTGGAGGAGTAGCCGGGAGCCCGCACGGATCTCGAGGTCACGTGCGACCAGCATCAAACGTTGAAGCCGAGGGCCCGAAGCTGGTCGCGTCCGTCCTCGGTGATCATCTCCAGGCCCCACGGTGGCATCCAGACCCAGTTGATCCGGAAGTCGGAGACCAGGCCGTCCAGGGCGCTCTGCGTCTGATCCTCGATCACGTCAGTCAGGGGACACGCCGCCGAGGTGAGTGTCATGTCGATCGTCACCGAGTTGTCCTCTTCGACATGCAGGTCGTAAACCAGGCCGAGGTCGACGACATTGATGCCCAGCTCGGGGTCGACCACGTCCTTCAGCGCCTCCGTCACGTCCTCCACCGAAGGACGCGCGGACCAGTCGACCAGGTTGGTTTCCGGCAGTTCGTCGCGGACCAGATCGGATGGCCGCGTTGAAGCCGGCCCCTCGGCGGCGATGCTGGAGTTCTGTTGGGTATCGGTCATGATCATTGCACCTCGACTTCTGCCTGCATGGACTTACCATTCGTAGCTCGGATTGCGGCATCCTTGAACGCCGACCAGCCAAGCAGTGCGCATTTCACCCGAGCCGGGAAACGCGCCACTCCGGCAAAGGCGACCGCATCCTCCAGCCGTTCCTCGTCGGGGGCGACTTCTCCCTTGCCCTGCATGACCGCGAGGAACTCGTCATGCAGCTCAAGACCCTCGCGCGCTGACCGCCCGATGACCAGATCAGTCATCACCGACGTGGAGGCTTGGGAGATCGAACAGCCCAGACCCTCGTACGACACGTCGGTCACCACATAGCCGTTGAGGGTAACCCGCAACCGCACCTCGTCACCGCATATGGGATTGACGTGTTGCACCTCCGCGTCGAACGGCGTACGAAGGCCACTGTGGTGTTTGGCCTTGTAGTGATCGAGGATGATCTCTTGGTACAGGTCGTCGATCTTCATCGGAAGAAGTCCCTCGTGTAGTTGAGGGCCTCGACCAGGGCGTCGATCTCGGCCTCGGTGGTGTAGAGGTAGAACGAGGCACGGGTCGAGGATTGGATCCCGAAGCGCTCATGCAGCGGCCGGGCACAGTGATGCCCACCGCGTACAGCAATCCCCCGCGCGTCGAGGAGTTGGCTCACGTCATGCGGGTGGATCGGTGACCCGTCCGCGGCCGTCATGGTGAAGGACACCGCGCCGCCCCGCTCGACGGGCTCTGCCGGGCCCAGGATCCGCAAGCCCGGCACAGTCGCAAGCCCACTCAACGCGTAGCCGGTGATCTTCTGCTCATGCGCGGCCACCTGCTCCATACCGAGCTCGCTGAGATAGTCGGCGGCGACACCAAGCCCGACCGCCTGAGCGATAGGGGGCGTCCCGGCCTCGAACCGATGCGGTGGCGGTGCGTAGGTCGAACCCGTCATCCGAACGACCTCGATCATCTCGCCCCCACCCAAGAACGGAGGCAGCGACGCGAGCAGGTCGTAGCGCCCCCACAGCACACCGATACCCGTTGGACCGACCATCTTGTGGCCGGTGAAGGCCAGCAGATCAGCACCAGATCCGTCCACCGTGATGGGCAGCTGCGGGACGGCTTGGGATGCGTCCACCACGACGACCGCACCGACCGCGTGGGCGAGGGCTGCGAGCCGGCGAATCGGGTTGACCGTGCCGAGCACATTGGACACATAGGCCACCGAGACGATCTTGGTTCGTTCGTTTACCAGACCGTCCCGCGCCGCGGCGTCGAGGTCCAGCCGGCCCTCGTCGGTGACGTCGAACCAGCGCAGCCTGGCGCCGGTCCGTTCAGCCAGCAGCTGCCAGGGCACGAGATTGGAGTGGTGCTCCATCACCGATACGACGATCTCGTCACCCGGCTTGAGCTGAGCTCCCAACGTGTGGGCGCAGAGATTCAGGGCCTCTGAGGCGTTCTTGGTAAAGACCACCTCCTCGGACCGCTGGGCACCGATAAACTTGGCGAGCCGGGCTCTAGCGGCCTCGAATGCGGCGGTGGCCTCAGCGCCCAGGGTATGCATGGCGCGCGCCACGTTCGCATTGTGGTTGAGGTAATGGTCTTCCATCGCCTCCACGACTACTCGCGGCTTCTGCGAGGTGTTCGCGCTGTCCAGATAGATCAGCGGCCCGTCACCCGAACGTCGCTGAAGGATGGGAAAGTCTGCTCGAATATGGTCGACGTCGAACGGGATCGGCTCATCGGGAACGTCGACTTCGTCAAGAGCGATGGTGGCCGCGTACTCCGGCCCACCCGAGACTGACATGGCGGCTACTCCACCCCGGCCAGAAGGAGCATGACTTCGCTCCTGCCGTCGCAGAGCATCATTTCGCTCCTGCCGTCGCAGAGCAGCATTCCGCTCCTGTCAAAGAGCATCATTCCGCTCCTGCCGTCAAAGAGCAGCATTCCGCTCCTGCCGTCAAAGAGCATCATTCTGCTCCTGCCGTCGCATTCTCGCGAACGTACCGGTCATAGCCCTCGGCCTCGAGACGTTCGGCCAGCTCCGCTCCACCCTCCTCGGCGACCCGGCCTGCCACGAATACGTGGACGAAGTCCGGCTGGATGTAGCGCAGGATCCGGGTGTAGTGCGTGATCAACAACACGCCACGATCGCCCTGACCCGAGAACCGGTTGACCCCCTCGGCCACGATCCGCAGGGCGTCGATGTCCAGGCCGGAGTCGGTCTCATCCAAGATCGCGAACCGGGGATTCAACAGCTCCAGCTGAACAATCTCGTGTCGCTTCTTCTCACCGCCCGAGAAGCCCTCATTGACGCTGCGACTGGCCATATCGGGGTCCATCTTGACCCGATCCATGGCCGTGTTGACCTCTTTGACCCAGGTGCGCAGCTTCGGCGCCTCACCATCCAGAGCAGTCTTGGCCGTCCGCAGGAAGTTGGACACCGAGACGCCCGGCACCTCGACGGGGTACTGCATCGCGAGGAACAGGCCGGCACGGGCCCGCTGGTCCACGGTGAGCGACAGCAGGTCAGTGCCATCGAGGGTCACCGAACCTGACGTGATCTTGTACTTCGGATGGCCGGCGATCGAGTAGGCCAGCGTCGACTTGCCTGAACCATTCGGACCCATGATGGCGTGCGTCTCGCCGCTGCGAATGGTCAGGTCGACCCCCTTTAGGATCGGCTTGGCTCCCGCCTCCGTGTCGACCGACACGTGGAGATCGCGGATTTCAAGAGTGGACATAAGCGGATCAAGACTCCTGGGTGTTCTGGGTTTCGAGCGAGGAAGCCACGGCTTGTAGCGGGGGGTCGGGGGGGTCGTCCCCCCCGGCGATGATGGGCGATGAGACGTCGACGAGGACCTCGTCACCCTCCACCCGGCATCGATAGATGGCCACCGGCTCGGTGGCCGGGAGCCCGATCGGCCGACCGGTGCGCAGATCGAAGCGCGACCCGTGCAGATAGCACTCGATCTCACCGTCGCCGACATCACCTTCGGACAGTGGAATTGCTGCATGGGAGCATTCGTCGGCAATGGCGTAGAAGGAGCCGTCGCTCTGCACGATCGCGAGCTCGGTGCCGCCGATTTCCACCGGAATGGCCGATTCCGGAGCAACGTCAGCCAACCGGCACGCTCGTACGAAGTCGCTCATGACGCCACCTCGGCGTTGATGTTGACCGTGAGCTCGGCTTCGAGGGTCTGCAGCAGCTGGCTCTCCAGTTCCGGCACACCGATCTTGCGAATGATGTCGGCGAAGAAGCCGTGCACCACCAGCCGACGAGCTTCCGATGCCGAGATGCCGCGGCTGCGCAGGTAGAAGAGCTGCTCGTCGTCGAACCGGCCGGTGGTCGAGGCGTGACCAGCACCCACGATTTCGCCCGTCTCGATCTCCAGGTTGGGCACCGAGTCGGCGCGGCAACCGTCGGTGAGCACCAGGTTCTTGTTCGACTCGTAGGTCTCGATGCCCTCGGCCACCTTGCGGATCAAGACGTCACCGATCCACACCGTGTGTGCGCCACGACCCTGCAGCGCGCCCTTGTAATCGACGTTGCTGCGGGTTCTCGGCTGATTGTGATCGACGAACAGCCGGTTCTCCAGATGCTGGCCGGCGTCGGCGAAGTACAGGCCGAGCAGCTCAGCCGAACCACCGGAGCCTTCGTAGCGCACGGAGGTGTTCATCCGGATGAGATCCCCGCCGAAGGCGACGGCCAGATGGCGAAGTGAGCCGTCCCGCTTGACCAGCGCATGGTGATGGGTGTGGTGCACCGCGTCGTCGGCCCAGTCCTGGACCGAGGCGACGGTAAGCTGGGCGCCTTCACCCACGACGATCTCCACATTGTCGGCGAACGTCGCCGATCCACGGAACTGCAGGACAACCGTGGCCTTGCTGAAGGGCTCGGCCACAATCACGGCGTGCCCGGCTGAAGCTACGGCCGCACCCGTGCCTGTCAGCGTGACGACCGCGGCGGTCTGCAGCACGGCCTCCTTGGATATCCGCACAGTCACGGTGTTCACCGCCGCTTGGTACGCCCGGGCGCTGATCCGCTCGTTGGGAACATAACCGCTTGAGCCCTTGATCGGGTCCGCCGCAGGTACGGTCGCCACGGCGACCTCATCTGGTGCGTCGACCTCAACGGTGTACTCGCGGCCGTTGAGGGGTGCGTCCTTGTGCAGGTTGCGCAGTCGCTTCAGCGGGGTGAAGCGCCAGATCTCCTCCAGTCCGGTCGGTACCGGATGATCATCGACGCGGAACGACCCAGCAGGATGCAGGTGACTGGCAACCTGATCACTGGTCTCGACCGCGCCCGCGACATTGGGAACGGCAGTCAAGGTCAGCCCACCGCACCTTCCATCTGCAGCTCGATCAGCCGATTCAGCTCAAGGGCGTACTCCATCGGCAGCTCCCGAGCAATTGGCTCGACGAACCCCCGGACGATCATGGCCATCGCTTCGTCCTCGCCGAGGCCGCGACTCATCAGGTAGAACAGCTGGTCGTCGCTGACCTTGGACACCGTCGCCTCGTGCGCCATGGAGACGTCGTCCTCCCGCACGTCGACGTACGGGTAGGTGTCGGAGCGGCTGATGCTGTCGACCAGCAGCGCGTCACACTTGACGATCGAGGCGGAGTGCGATGCGCCCTCCTGCACCTGAACCAGACCGCGGTAGGACGTACGGCCGCCACCGCGGGCCACCGACTTGGAGATGATCGAAGACGAGGTGTGCGGCGCGCAATGGACCATCTTGGAGCCGGCGTCCTGGTGCTGACCCTCACCGGCGAAGGCGACCGACAGGGTTTCACCCTTGGCGTGCTCCCCCATCAGGTACACGGCCGGATACTTCATGGTCACCTTAGAGCCGATGTTGCCGTCGATCCATTCCATAGTCGCGCCCGCTTCGCAGGTGGCGCGTTTGGTCACCAGGTTGTAGACGTTGTTCGACCAGTTCTGGATCGTCGTATAGCGGCAGCGCGCGTCCTTCTTGACGATGATCTCCACCACCGCCGAGTGCAGGGAGTCGGAGGAGTAGATGGGTGCGGTGCAGCCTTCGACATAGTGCACGTAGGCGCCCTCATCCACGATGATCAGGGTGCGCTCGAACTGGCCCATGTTCTCGGTGTTGATCCGGAAATAGGCCTGGAGCGGAATGTCGACATGGACACCCTTCGGCACGTAGATGAATGAGCCACCGGACCAAACCGAGGTGTTGAGCGCCGCGAACTTGTTATCACCGACCGGGATGACAGTTCCGAAGTACTCCCGAAACAGGTCCGGATGCTCCTTCAGTGCCGTGTCGGTGTCCAGGAAGATGACACCCTGACGCTCCAACTCATCATTGATCTTGTGGTACACAACCTCGGACTCGTACTGAGCGGCCACGCCGGCCACCAGCCGGGCCTTCTCCGCCTCCGGGATGCCGAGCTTGTCGTAGGTGTTCTTGATGTCGGCGGGTAGGTCTTCCCACGACGTGGCCTGCTTCTCGGTCGAACGAACGAAGTACTTGATGTTGTCGAAGTCGATGCCGTCGAGCGCCGCACCCCAGGTCGGCATCGGCTTGCGCTCGAACAGCTTCAGGCCCTTCAGGCGCAGATTCAGCATCCACTCCGGCTCGTTCTTGAGCTTGGAGATGTTGGCGACGATCTGTGGCGTCAGGCCACGCTGCGCAGCGGCGCCGGCGACGTCGGAATCGGCCCAGCCCCACTCGTAGCGGCCGAGCGCCTCCAGATGTTGATCTTGAGTCTGCCCGGTGCCGACCGGACGAGCGGTCGTCGGATCCGAAGTCTGGGTCATATCGCGGCCTTCTTGTTGGTGGTCAGTGGTGGACGCTCGCTGTGCCCCTCCGATGCGCTTATCGAACCTTTGTCGATCCCGGGCCCTTCCACGGGCTCAGGGCGCGGATGAGGGATGTGGGTCGTACAGACGCCATCACCGTGCGCGATGGTGGCGAGGCGCTGGACATGTACGCCGAGCACCCGAGAGAACATCTCGGTCTCGACTTCGCAGAGCTGAGGGAACCGCTCGGCGACGTGAGCGATCGGACAATGATGCTGGCAAAGCTGCTCACCGATTGCGGACGGCAATGTCGAAGCGACATAACCGTCGTCGGTCAGTGCAGCGGCCAAGGCCTCCGCCGGCGTCGTTTCCGGCCCCGCTTTGGCGACGTTGTCCCGATAACGATCCTCGACAGCGGCGATGCGCGACTGCGCGAATCGGGTGACCGCGTCAGGTCCTCCCGTTTCGGACAGGAACTCGAGCGCCACGTTGGCGAGATCGTCGTATGCCGAGTAGAAGTTCGCGCGTCCGGCGTCGGTCAGGGCGAAGACACGAGCGGGACGGCCGCGTCCCCGAGCCCCGTACACCCGCTGCTCCCGAGCGTCGACGTGACCGGTGGCAAGCAGTACGTCTAGATGGCGACGGATGCCCGCAGGGGTCAGGCCCAGGCGGGCGGCCAACTCGGCGGCGGTTGATGGACCATACTTCAGGATCGAGCTCTGAACGCGCTGCCGGGTTGAGGCGTCAACCTCTGCTGGCGATGACCCCGCGACGCCCGTGGCTGCTCGCTGGGTTTTCACAACATCAGTGTGCTCTTATTCGACCGACAGTTTCAAATAAGGTCGGCCTTAGTCGAAGTCGGGTTCGTCACAGTGTCCATCTCCGTGACGACCGATCGTCTGTGAAGTAGACGGGCAACCGGGCTCGTGGTAACCGAAGGGAACCAGCATGACTCAGTACGCAGCCATCATCTACAGCAGAGACGTCGACTGGACGCTGCCCGAGTACGCCGACGACATGAAGCAATACAACAAGTTCGGCGAGGACAACGAAGCCGCCATCCGTGGCGGTGCTGCGCTGTACCAGACCAGCACAGCAACGACCGTGAGAGTGAAGGGTGCCCGAGGCGGCCAGATCGTGACCACTGACGGTCCGTACGCCGAGACCAAGGAGGCCTTAACTGGCTTCTACCTGCTCGAAGCAGCCGACCTGGACGAGGCCATCGCCATGGCCGCGCAGATTCCCGGCGCGTGGGATGGGGCGGTCGAGGTTCGACCGGTCATCGAGTTCCCCGGTTAGCAGCGCGTTTTGAAGGCAGGTGATCAGCTGGCGGAGACCATCCGGATCGAGGGGGCCGGGTTGCTGGCCACCCTCACCCGGATTGTCGGCGATCTCTCTGTTGCGGAGGAGGCGGTCCAAGAGGCAGCCGTCGCGGCACTGCGGGACTGGCAAGTACACGGCGTACCGGATTCACCGCGGGCCTGGCTGACCACCACAGGCCGCCGGAAGGCGATCGACATCCTTCGACGGGAGCATGCCCGCCTTTCCAAGGAGCGATCTGGGGTGGAGCTGATGGATCAGAGCCGGTCCGACGACCCACCCGACACAGTCCTCACCGACGATCTGCTCCGGCTGATCTTCACCTGCTGCCATCCGAGCTTGTCGCCGGAGGCCAGGCTGGCGTTGGCGCTGCGGACACTGTGCCAGTTGTCGACCCGGCAGGTGGCCGCGGTGATGCTCACCAGCGAGTCGGCGGTGATCAAGCGGCTGACCCGCACGCGCCAGAAGATCGCCCTCGCGCGGATCCCCTATCGAGTTCCGGCGGACTCGGAGCTGCCGGAGCGACTGGTCGCCGTCTGTGGCGTGGTCCACGCGCTGTACACGGCGGGTCACTCGCCGCCAGGTGGAGAAGATCTCATTTCAGTGGATCTGTGCCTGGAGGGCTTGCGGCTGGCGCGACTCCTGCACGAGCTCCTCCCCGACGAGCCCATGCCCGCGGCTGTTCTTGCCCTGATCTTGCTCACTGAGGGTCGCCGGCCGGCTCGGCTGACTGACAAGGGAGATGTCGTGCTCCTGTCCGATCAAGATCGGTCTTCCTGGGATAAGGCCATGATCGCTGAAGGTCAGAACTTACTCGCGTACAGCCTTCGCCGAACCGGTGCCGTCGCGGATCCGTACCAGCTTCAGGCGGCGATCGCCGCTGAGCATGACCGCGCCCCGAACTACCACGGGACCGATTGGAACGAGATCATCCGCCTGTATGATCTGCTGCTTTCGGTGGCCCCAAGCGCGCCCGCCGCGCTCAGCCGAGCGGTCGCCATAGCGGAGCGGGACGGGCCGGCATCCGGGTTGGCGACGCTGGTTGGCCAGCCGCCGAGCCACCGATGGCACGCCGTACGCAGCGAGCTGCTGGCCAAGCAAGGGCGTTACAACGAAGCCGTCGCGGCGGTAACCGAATCCCTCACCGGCGATCTCACCGGGCCGGAGCGGCGCTTCCGTGAGGGCCGGCGCGCGATCTTCCTCACGAGCGCGAGCCGCGACCGTCGGCAACAATGAACGCATGCTCTTACCCGTGATGCCACCGGTGGCGCCGATGCTCGCGAAGTCGGTGCCGCAGATTCCGGAGGGTTCGCTGTCCTTCGAACCGAAGTGGGATGGCTTTCGATCGATCGTTTTCCGCGACGGAGATGAGGTGGAGATCGGGTCGCGCAACGAGCGACCGATGACCCGCTACTTCCCGGAGGTCGTCGAGGCGATCAAGCAGAGCGTGCCTGATCGGTGCGTGATCGACGGGGAGATCATCGTCGTGGTGGGTGATCGGCTCGAGTTCGAGGTGCTGCAGCAACGCATCCATCCGGCGGCCAGCCGCATCAAGCTGTTGTCCGCGCAGACGCCGGCCAGGTTTGTGGCATTTGATCTGCTTGCGCTGGACGACGTCGACTACACCCATGAGCCGTTCGAGAAACGCCGCGACGCCTTGGAAGAAGCGATGGCGGACGCGGAGCCGCCGATTCACGTCACTCCTGCGACCCGCGACCACCAGGTCGCTCAACAGTGGTTTTCCCAGTTCGAGGGCGCCGGACTCGACGGCGTCGTAGCCAAGCCTCTGAACGGCACCTACCAGCCGGACAAGCGGACCATGTTCAAGATCAAGCACCAGCGGACGGCAGACTGCGTGGTGGCCGGGTACCGGGTGCACAAGAGCGGCCCGGATAGCATCGGCTCACTGCTTCTCGGCCTGTACAAGGACGATGGCGAGCTGGCCAACGTCGGCGTGATAGGCGCATTTCCAGCCGCTCGTCGCAAGGAGCTGTTCGCCGAGGTCCAGCCCCTGGTGACGACATTCGAAAACCATCCCTGGGACTGGGCAAAACTGGCTGAGGGGAGCCGGACCCCACGGAGTTCGGAGTTCAGCCGGTGGAACGTCGGTAAGGACCTCTCATTCGTTCCGTTGCGTCCAGAACTGGTAGTGGAAGTGCGCTATGAGCACATGGAGGGCGACCGCTTCCGGCACACCGCCCAGTTCAACCGGTGGCGACCGGACCGAGATCCGCGCTCCTGCACCTACGAACAGCTTGAAGAACCGGTCAAATTCGACCTCGAGGACATCCTCGCTGGCCCTCG
>DATFQP010000308.1:0-9532 GCA_035264145.1 Propionibacteriaceae bacterium | reverse complement strand
TGCTGAGCATTCAGCAGTTGCTGCTGCATCGCTTCGGCCTGAGCCATCAGACCAGACATATCGCCTTCGGGGATCATTGCTGAGAACTCCTTCACGGTGAGTGTGCGAACAGCCTACGCACCGTGTTCCTCCTCAGCGATGATCTCCGCGCCGAGATGGCGGGCCAGCAGATCAGTGTCGGAGACCGTGGAGTCGTCCAGATCTGCGTCCGTACGGTCGGCCTCGGCGTCGCGAGCATCGACCGGTTCCACTCCGCCATTGCTGTCGCCAGCGCTTGAGGCAGTACGAGTCGTACGGATGTGCTGCCGGGCTTGCTGACCAGCGGCCGCAGTCTGGCCGGGCGGCTCGGACCAGGCCGTGCCCGCGCGGGGAGCGGATACCGTTGGCGCTGCGCTGACATCGACCATGATGACGATCCGGAAGTCGACGCCCAAGACGACGATCAACGCCTCTCTGAGAATGTCCTCGCTGCCGCCCCGGCCGAAACTGTCCCGAGCGCCCACGTTAGCCATGGCAAGGGTCAACGTGCCGTCGCGGACGTCAGCCACCTGGGCATTCTGGCTCAGCAGGATCCAAGTGAAGCGGCGCTTACCCTTCACCTCCTCGAGCACCTCCGGCCAAAGCCTGCGCACGTCTGTGACAGAAAGCTGCGCCGGCCTGCCAGATGAAGGCGAGTCATCGGCCGTCGGTGTCGACGACGCCTGCCCCGCCGCGTGGGCTGGCTTCCTGGAAGCCTCCGGGTCTGCGACGGTGGCTGAGTTTGTCGAATGTTCGGCGGGTGAATCCGTCGATGACTCTTCGGCAGGCTCAAAGCTTGGAGCGGCAGGCTCGGAACTCAACGTCTCCCGCGGTCTGGGTGTCGAAGCCTGGGACTCGCTCACGTTGCGTGTGGAAGGCCGCCTTTCGCTCGGCGGCGCGACCTCTGGGCTCGTAGGCACCGCTGAGGTCCCTGGCGAGGACTTTTTCGCTGCCGGTCGACTCTCGTCAGGGGTCGCTGACCCCACCACGCCCAGCCGACGCTCCAGCCGATCCAGCCGGGCGTGGATTCCTCGATCGTCGACGTCAGCCCCAGGAAGTAAGACGCGCGCGCACATCAGTTCCAAATGCAGACGCGGGGCCGTCGTTCCGCGCATTTCGGTGAGTCCGGTGGCGATCACCTCTGCCGCACGGGTCAACTCACCGGGACCAAGCGCGGCCGCGTGGGACGCCAGCCGTTCGGTCTGATCGGGAGCCACTTCCACCAGGCCCGAGGTCAGCGCATCAGGAACCGCGGCGACCAGGACGAGGTCCCGAAGTCGGCGCAGGAGGTCCTCCGCGAACCGGCGTGGATCCTGTCCCACCTCGATCACCTTGTCCAGGGACGTGAACACCCCTCCGGCATCACCTGCCGCGAATGCGTCAACCAGCTCGTCCAGCAACGAATCGGGCGTGTAGCCGAGCAAGGAGGCTGCATGCCGGTAGGACACGCCCGAGTCCTCGGCGCCGCCCAAAAGTTGATCAAGGACCGACAGGGAGTCCCGCACCGAGCCGGCGCCAGAACGGACCACCAGCGGCAGGACGCCGGGCTCGACCTGGATCCCCTCGGCGGCGCACAACTTGGCGAGGTAGTCGGTCAGCACGCGCGGCGGTACAAGCCGGAAGGGATAGTGATGGGTCCGGGAACGAATGGTGCTGATCACCTTGTCGGGCTCGGTGGTCGCGAAGATGAACTTCACGTGGGGCGGCGGCTCCTCGACCAGTTTCAGCAACGCGTTGAAGCCGGCCGTCGTGACCATATGTGCTTCGTCGACGATGTAGATCTTGTAGCGGCTGCTCACCGGAGCGAAGAACGCGCGTTCTCTCAGGTCCCGGGCATCGTCCACGCCGCCGTGGCTGGCCGCGTCGATCTCGATCACGTCGATGCTGCCCGAAGCGCCGCGAGCCAGGTCACGGCAGGACTGACATCGCCCACACGGTTCGGCACGCGGGCCGAACTCGCAGTTGAGGGCGCGGGCGAGGATGCGCGCCGAGGTCGTCTTACCGCAGCCTCGGGGGCCTGAGAACAGGTAGGCATGATTGACGCGGTTGTTGGTCAAGGCGCGTTTCAGTGGCTCGGTGACGTGCTCCTGGCCGATCACCTCGGCGAATGTGTCCGGGCGGTAGCGCCGGTACAGAGCAAGCGGCGCCGAACTTGCAGCGGGGACGACCGGTTGGTCGAACAGCGCCTCCTCCTGAGTGCTGTCGAGCGATTCGAAAACCGGCTCCACGCATGCACCTTATGCCCGAGCCCAGACAGGATGACTGCCGCGAGACACCGAGCCCCAGAATGATCCAGTGGACGTACGGATCGGCATCTCCGGCTGGACCTACGCTCCGTGGCGCGGGCGCTTCTATCCCAGAGGCCTCGGGCAGCGCAACGAGCTGGCCTATGTGGCCGAACGGATGAACTCAGTCGAGATCAATGGCAGCTTCTACTCACTCCAGCGCCGGTCAAGCTATGAGGCCTGGGCGGCTGCGGTACCCGACGACTTCGTCTTCTCCGTCAAGGGCGGTCGGTTCATTACGCACATGAAGAAGTTGGCCGGGATCGAGACGCCGCTGGCGAACTTCCTCGCCTCGGGCGTGCTCGCCCTGGGCCGCAAACTGGGCCCGATCCTGTGGCAGTTACCACCCAATCTCGGCTTCGACTCCGAGCGCATCGAGGCCTTCTTCCAGTTGCTGCCTCGTACCACCGGCGCCGCGGCAGCGATCGCGGTTGATCATGACCAGCGCATCCCGGCCGACCGGGCACTGACCGCGGCTGCCGATCCGGCGCAACGCATTCGCCATGCCGTCGAGGTCCGCCACGAGACCTTCCGGACCAACGAGTTCTATGAGCTGCTGCGCCGGCAGCAGGTCGCCCTAGTGGTAGCTGACAGTCCGGGGAAGTGGCCATTCATCGAGGAGATCACCACGGATTTCATGTACGTGCGGCTGCACGGCCACGACGAGCTGTACACGAGCGGCTACAGCGACGAGTCCCTGGACGAGTGGGCGGCCAAGATCAGGAACTGGGTCGCCGCCAACCAAGACGTCTACATCTACTGCGACAACGACGCCAAGGTCAGAGCGCCGTACGACGCCATGGGGCTGATGCAGCGCCTTGGGCTCAGTGCCCGGGCCAGCGATCAATCATCATGATCATTCCTCTACCGACTACGGGGATTATTGATCCCGATACCGACAAAGGTCCCCCGCGTACCCGAAAGAGCTCACTTACCCTTGCTGCCGTCAAGCCCTGGGGGAGTTGGGTGAGGTATCGCCACGCGAGGGACCGACGACCAGTCTAGGGGATCTGGGGGCACCGACTCGTCCGGTTCGAGCGGACCCTGCTGCGACCTCGCCTCGGGAAGGCGCAACGTCAGGCGCGTACGAGGGAGCCCTCTGCGGTGATGGCGTGGGCATCCTCGTCGTCGAACCAGAAGCCGCCTTCGCCGAGATAGCGGAACTCGATGGGCTGGCCTGCCGGCACCGCCACGGTGACGCTCCTGGTCCCGTTGCTCCGGCGGACGAGCGTGTGGGCGCCGGGCTTCCAGTCATTGAATGAGCCAACAGCCGAGACCGAGCCGGCGTGAATGTCATCGGGCAGGACAAACTGAATGCGGATCTGGGAGCCGTCTGCCTTGATGCGCAACGCCATGAAACTTCAGCCTCACTCGTGAGTTGGACCGCTGGACTGAACGAGGGTATGACCGCCCTCACGGTCGCATCCAGCCCGACACTCCGCCTTCTCGGCATAAGGACAGCACTGTTACCCCGGTGACACTTGGGGTTCGTCGGGGTTGCGCGTTGCCGGTAAGGTTCCGCGCGGAGGATTCGCCTAGAGGCCTATGGCGCTCGCTTGGAAAGCGGGTTGGGTGCAAGCCCTCGCGGGTTCGAATCCCGCATCCTCCGCCAACCTTAAACTAGCTCTGACCTGCGGAAACGCCGTTGGGATCAGATCGGCCAGGGATGGCGTCTCATCAACATCGAGGCGGCCAGTCTCAATTCCGGTCTCAGTTTCCGACCGCCGACAGCGCGAAATCCGGCCCTTCCGCGGTCCAGGCGTGTTCGCCGCCGTTCACTGACATACGCCTTGCCTGACCAACCCGCTCCGAAAGGAGCGCTGTTCTGCCCCAATGGTGCACCCCCTCGGTGCCCTGCAGGACGAGGCCATTTCGATCGTTACCCACTCGACGCGATCCGTTGGTACAAGGACATCGGCGTATCGATCACCGTCATAATTAGGTTCGCGAGCCGCGATGCGGCCAGGATTCCCGAGCACTGGCGCGGGTTGGTCCCACGAGCCACGCCGTTGCTCACCAGTAAGACAACGCGAAACGCTGCCGACCCTGCAAACGCGATCCTGAACTACTGCTATTCACTGCTCAAATCAGAAGCGGTCCTGGCAGTCACCGCCGTAGGGCTAGACACAGGACTCGGCGTCATTCACGCCGACCGCCGCGATAGCTCATCACTCGCTCTTGTGTGATGGAGCCTGTCCGGCCAGCCGTCGATAAGTACGTGCTCACTGCCAAGCAGCGTCTCGCAACGTGCTCTAGACACTTCGTGATGTCAACCGCATCGACGGACCGGAAGACGCCGTCCCGATGCTCTTCCATACCGGCACGCCCAGTTCCGGGCAGCTCTACGACCTGGCGAACCTTTGCCGCGCCAGTTGGCGCGTCTTCTTAGGTTCGGGTTGCCTGCCTGCCGCCCTGGCGAAGCCGAGGGGCGGTGCAAGGGACGGCACGTGGGCTGAGCTACCGCTTTTGGTGCGCGCTACGTTGCTGTCAACGTGGGTTCCATCTGCTTGAGCGCGGGGTTGAGGAACATGCTGAGCGTCACCGTGATGTAGATCAGTCCCATGCCCACAATCGTGGGCACGAGGCCGAAGGCCTCCATGCAGATCCCCGCTAACACCGAGCCAATCGGGATGCCTAGATAGCGAGCGCGGTCAAGGTCCCGAAAACCCGCCCCAGCATTTCCGGCGGGGTCTTCTCCTGCACGACAGTCTCGAATATCGGGTTGATGGGCCCAGCGATGACTCCGGCTACGGCGGCAGCGATGAGCACAGCGACAAGCGGCGGAGTCGCCGCGAAGGCCCCGAAACCGATCGCGGGGGCCACCACGAAGCAGGTCAGGAAGGTGAGACGGCGCGAGAGCCGCTTCCCGACGACTCCATAGAGGAGAGCGCCTATCAGCTCACCACCCCCGAATGCCCCAATCATCAAACCCAAACTTTCGGGACTGCCGTAGATCTCATCCGCGTATACCGGAGCGATCACGTACATCAGCGGCTTATCCAGCGAGTTCCCAATCGTCGCAACCAACACGACGGACAGGAGGACGGTGCTGGCCCGAATGAACCGCAGCCCCTCGGTAAGGCCCGTTGAGGTAACCGCCCTTCCGGGCGACCGAGGCAACCTCTCCTCCGCCGCCCGCACCTGACGGCACGCCTACCGCAACTTGGGCGACGTACCGATGCTCCACATCTCTGCGATCCGCGCCCACCCGCCCGAGATACTTCGGCACACCCAACGCCACGAGCGCCGCTAAGATGGAAAAGGTGACCGCGTCCACGAAGAGGACGTTTGCCGCACCGACAAGGCCGATCAGGATTCCGCCCAGGACCGGCCCGACCAGCGCGCCGACGCGCACGACCGACCGGTCGGCCGCGTTGGCTCGCTCCCTGCTCATCCCCGCCTTCCGTGCCAGACCAGGCACGAGTGCATAACGAGCCGTGTCTCCCAGCGTGTTGACGCTCGACAACAAGAACACCAGCACCAAGAGCTCCCAGAACCTGAGGATGCCCAGCAGCTGGAGCGTGGGAATGGACCCGACGATCACAGCACTCGTGACATCGGCGGCGATGCTGGCACGCTTAGGGCCGATCCGGTCGACCACCGGACCCCCGATGATCGCGGGAACGACGGATCCCAGTACCAGTGCCGCGCTGACAAGCCCGGTCTTCGCGGCGCTACCTGTTATCTGAAGTACAAACCACGGCCCAGCCGTGATGGTCATCATGTTCCCGACCTGCGATACAGCCTGGGGCCGACAGCAGGGAGAGGATCGGGATCCTGTCAGACCTGGCAAATCCCTGAGCTTCCAACGGCATAGCCCTCCTTCTATGCGCCTAGCGGTTCGTCGTCAACCAGAGGTCTGAGGTTTTTTTCACTGAAGTTGTCAGAGTCGTGGGGTGGGGCGTTCAATTGCGCTTCCTTGCCCTACCCAGCAGCCGATCGGGACGCATCCGCAGGGCTTGCCGGACCAGGCCGGCCCGTCAGGCACCGATGACCACCACGTCCAGCAGGTCCACTCGGGATAAAGCCCGAGCGGTCGGCCCTATGCCCGGCTACGGTCGGGTGGCAGCCTGAGCTGTATGGATCTCGCGACCCGCGCCCGCACCCTTCTCGACCTTCACCACACCGGCCGCACGCTGGTGCTGCCCACCGTCTGGGATGCCTGGTCGGCCAAGGTGATGACCGAGGCCGGTTTCCCGGCGTTGAGCATCGGCAGCCATCCGCTCGCCGACTCCCGCGGGCAGGGGGACAAAGAGGAAATGTCGCTGGACGACGCCCT
The DNA here is from genome assembly GCA_035264145.1 of Propionibacteriaceae bacterium. Taxonomy (GTDB): domain Bacteria; phylum Actinomycetota; class Actinomycetes; order Propionibacteriales; family Propionibacteriaceae; genus Microlunatus. Next base: position 2,950 of record DATFQP010000308.1, on the reverse strand, counting down.
CGACGGAGTACGCCGGATCTGCGCCGCCGCGCCGGACCGGCCGGTCACCGCCGACCTCGAGTCGGGCTACAACACCGCACCCGCGAGACTGATCGAGCGGATACTGGACGCCGGTGCCGTCGGTCTCAACATCGAGGACACGGTGCACTCCGAGGGGCGGATGCGCTCCGTCGAGGAGCACGCCGACTACATTGGCGCGCTGCGGCAGGCTGCCGACAGTGCGGGCGTCGACGTCGTCATCAACGCCCGCACGGATGTCTTCCTCAAGCAGGCCGGCACCTTCGACGACCCGGTCGTGGAGGTGATCACCCGGCTCCGGGCCTGCGAGGCGGCGGGCGCCCGGTGCGTCTACCCGGTGGGCGTGCCCGACGCGGGCACCCTGCGCACCCTGCTCAACGAGCTGTCCGGTCCCATCAACGTCATCGCCAACCCTCGCAGCGGCTCGCCCGCAGGTTCGCTGGCCGACCTGCAGGCGCTCGGCGTTCATCGGGTCACCTTCGGACCCAGGCTCCAGCAGGAGCTTGGGGCCGACCTCAAGGCGCTCACCCAACCCTGGCTCTAGGACCGGCTGTCATGTCCAAGGAGGTTGTTCCGGGTTCGGGCGGTGAGCCTTGCCTGACAGGTTAAGGCCCGCTGAATAGTTCGAGGAAGGCGTCAACCTGACGCCGGAGGGAAACTGACAACGGGATGCTCCTCGATGCTGCGGGGAGCTGAGTCCATGGCGGTGTCCCTTCTGGGGCGCGATGAATACGAGGCGCGCTCATGACGCAGGTTGACAGACGCTGCGCGTTTAAGTAGCGTCTTAATTAAGATGTCTCTTAAGTACGAGGGCAGGCCGGAGGCCGACGAGCGCTTCGACGCGGTGTTCTCGGCGCTCGCCGACCGAACCCGGCGCGCCATCCTGTCGCATCTGCGCGATGGCGAGGCTTCGGTGAAGACCCTCGCCGAGCCATTCGAGATGAGCCTGCCCGCGGTCTCGCAGCACCTGAAGGTGCTCGAGCGGGCAGGGCTAATCTCGCGTGGGCGCGAGGCGCAGTGGCGCCCAGCGCGCCTGGATGCGTCGCCCATCAAAGAGGTGGCTCAGTGGGCGTACGGGTTCCGCGAGCACTGGCAGCAAACCTTCGAGCGGTTAGACGACCTGCTCGATGAATTGCAGAGCGAAGATATGAAGAAGGGGGTGCCCCGAGGTGACGACGGTGAATAGTCCGCAGGTGGCGGTCCGCTCCGAGGGCCAGCGCGAGATCGTGATCACCCGGCGCTTCAAGGCGCCTCGCGCGCTGGTCTTCGACTGCTGGACCAAGCCCGAGCTGTTCGCGCGCTGGTTCGCGCGGCCGGGGTGGACCGTGCCCGTCCTGGAGATGGACGTGCGGCCGGGCGGCACCTACCGCTACGTCATGCGCCAGGGCGACGGCAGTGAGTTCACGATGCAGGGCGAGTACCGCGAGGTACTGCGACCCCAACGCCTCGTGAGCACGATCGCATTCGTGGGCTTCGAGGAAGTGGGGTGGCGGCCCGAGGACGCGACGGTCTCGGTGATCGAGCTCGTCGAGGAGGGTGCGGGCACGCTGATGACGATGACGCAGACCTACCCCTCGCAGACGGTGCGCGACCAGACGCTCAACTTCATGGAGACGCAGCCTGGCGCGAGCGGCGCGGACGCCTACGACCGGCTCGCCGAGATGGTCGAGGAACCAGGGTCCGACAGCGAGGATGTGGAGGTCCGTCTGCTCCCAGCGCAGCCCATGATCAGCATTCGAGCAACTGTGAAGGTCGCCGACCTCGCCGCCTCGATGGACGACCGGCTCTCGGCGCTGCGCGAATACCTCCAGCGTCACGGCGTGCGGCCGGCAGGCGCGCCGTTCGTGCGCTACCACACGTTCCCCGACATCGGGCCGGACACGGAGGGGGTTGGCGACCTCCAGACCGACGTGGAGGAGGGAGTCCCGGTCGCGGAGGCGCTGCCGGGCCAGGGACGCATCGCGTCGGGAGAGCTGCCGGGCGGCCCTGTCGTCACCACCGAGTACACCGGGGTGCCGGAGGGCCTGGGTGGGGCGTACGCGCGCATTGGTGGCTGGCTGCAGGAGCACGGTGAGGAACCGGCGGGCTCGGCCTGGGAGGTTTACTACTTCGTTGACGTCGAGCGATTCGAGGGGCACGCTAGCCTGCCCGACCGCGCGACGTGGCGCCACCGCATCGTGCAGCCGATCAAGTAGGACCGCGCCCTCGAGGCTGACGGTTGTTCATCCTCCTGATAGTCGTACTCGGCCGGGTCGATGCCCTGCTCTGCAAGAGGCCTGATTCCATCACCGCGCCGTCGGCAGCTCTATCGCTTATCCACGGGCCGCTAGAAGCAAACCCGACCTGACCCGGGTCAGTCGTCGTCGATGGTGGAATCAACGATTCCCTGAGCAATGTCGCGCAGCTTGCGGTTGGAGTGTTGCGACGCCTTGGCGAGGTCACGGAACGCCTCTTCACCGGAGTACCGATGTTTCGCCATCAGGATGCCTTTGGCCTGCTCAATCACCCCTCGGGTCCGCATCGCCGTTTGCAGCTGCTTGACCAGCTCGGCCGTGCTGGTGTAGAGGGCGGCGTTGGCCATGGCCACTGCGGCATAGCCGGCGAAGGTCTCGGCCACCGTGACCGTCTCGCGATCCAGCGGTTGATCCGTCGAGGCATATAGGTTCATGGCCCCGACGAGGCGCTCAGGCACCGGCAATCCGACCGACACCGAGTAGGTGACGCCCGATCTCCGCGCTGCTGCGGCGAAGTCCGGGTAAGCCCCCTCGGGGTCGCTCACGTCCACCACGATCGTCTGGCCGCTGACCGCCGCGTCGAGGCAGGGTCCGAACCCGTTATCGTACTGACGTTCGTCGAGCTGGACTGCCAATGGACCGGTGAAGACCGCCGTTCTCGCCTTCCCGCCTTCTAGCAGCGTCATCGACACTTCGTC
>DATFQP010000307.1:0-4379 GCA_035264145.1 Propionibacteriaceae bacterium | reverse complement strand
GAGCGGACGGAAAGCGCCAGGATTGTGTCGGGTCAGACCCTCACCGCGACCGCCGCCGGGATCATCGCAGTCCAGGCCCTAGAGACCGAGTGCCTGGCGGAGGTGCCGTGCGTGACGGCGAGCGACCGGCACGGTCTCGTGGATGCGTGTGTCGGTGGCGAGAAATAGCGTTCCCTTGAAGCCCAGCTCTATTTCTCTGACTCGGCCGAGATTGACCAGAAATCGGCGGTGGACGCGGAGGAAGCCCTTGTCTTCGAGCTGTTGTTCAAGGCGATCCAGGCCCCGGGTGGCGGCCAGGAGTCGTCCTTGATCGCTCGTCAGCCAGACATTGTTGTGGTCAGCCTCGGCGAAGCGAATCTCGCGGGGGTCGAGGAGAACCCATCGATCTTCCCGCAGTGCGATGACCCGACTCGGAAGGGGGCCGGGGTGAGTGGAGTCGAGTAGGGCATCGTCCGAGGGTGCCCCGAAGGCAGGATGCTCGTCGGGAGACCCGAGGGCGAGCAGCAGACCAATCACCTGCGTCCCGCTGAAGACCGGGCGGACCGCGACCGAGACGGGTCTACCGAGGAAGGGCACAAAGACCTGCGTCGATCCCCTCCAGTCGGGGTCTTGTCGGGTGCGTTCGATTGCCCGATGGACCAACCGCGGCAGTGTGGGGAGCTGGGGAGTCCAGCGGTTGGCCGGAGCGTACGCTGGGGTGTCTGCTGGAGTGCCCATAAGAACAGCAGCCTCGCTATTGGCGAGCACGACGTTCCCGGCCGGGTCCAGAGCGGCCAGCGGCGTCGCAGACGCCACCCGAGCGTCGGCGAAGGCAGCCGCCAGGAGCGTACCGCTGTGGTGCGCCCGCTGCCGCAGCTTAGCCTCGGTGGCTGCGGCGACTTTGCGGAGCCACGGCAGCACACCATCGGGCAACGACGTCTTCCAGCACGAAATGTTGAGTACGGCGAGTGGGTCGTGGGTGACGACGTCGCGGACAGCGACGCCGGCACACACCCACGGATGAAAGCCTCGACACCAGTGTTCTGGGCCCCTGACCATGACCGGGCGGTGGCTTTCCAGAGCGGTTCCCATGCCGTTGGTACCGCTGGCCCATTCCGACCAGATGAACCAGGGGGCCAGGTTGCTGTCCGCGGCTCGGTGAAGGATGCGCCGACTTCCCCAGGACGCCAGGATGCGTCCATCGGGGTCGGCCACGGTGACGAGACCGTCGAGGCCGTCGACCTCCCCAGCAGCGGATGTCGCCAGGCCGCCGAGCTCGGCGAACACGACATCGTGGTCGATCGAGTGTGCGCTTACCTCGCCCGCGGCGGGCGCCCGGTCCAAGCGGGGGTCGACCTCGTACTCCTCTCGGCACCGGTACCAAGACATGAGGATTTCGGGCCGGACCCCCTGGACAGTGTCTGCCCCGGCGGCGAATCGCTCCCAGGCGGCAGTGGTCCTCTTGAGGTTGTCGCCTGCAAGCGCGGCCCCGCTCGTTGCGGATGAGTGGCCGCTCGTTTGCTCTTTTGCGCCGTTCATCCCAGCCCCCTTGGGTGGTGGCGAGGACCGGTCCAGGATCGCTTGGCGAACGCACCAACGACCCGATGGCAAGGCCGCCCAGTACCAGGCTAGCCGCCAGGTTACGGCACTCCAAGAGTGAAAGTGAGACACGGCGGCCCGGGATGGAGTGATACGCGCATGCGGGCGGTGGTATACCGAAAGCCGTTCGAGGTCGCGGTGGAGGAGGTCCCTGACCCTCGCATCGAGCAGCCGAACGACGTGATCGTGCGGATCACCTCGACGTGCATCTGCGGGTCCGACCTGCACATGTACGAAGGTCGGACGGCCGCGGAGCCAGGCATCGTGTTCGGCCACGAGAACCTCGGCATCATCGAGGAGGTCGGCAGCGGCGTCACCAGTCTGGAGCAAGGCGACCGCGTCGTGATGCCGTTCAACGTCGCCTGCGGCTTCTGCAAGAACTGCCTCGGCGGCTACACCGGGTTCTGCCTGACGGTGAACCCTGGGTTCGCCGGCGGGGCGTACGGCTACGTCGCCATGGGCCCCTACCCCGGCGGACAGGCGGAGTACCTGCGGGTCCCACACGCGGACTTCAACTGCCTGCCGCTGCCGGCGGGCACCGAGCACGAGTCCGACTACGCGCTGCTCGCCGACAATTTCCCCACCGGCTACCACGGCTGCGAGCTCGCGGGCGTCTCGCCGGGGGAGACCGTCGCGGTCTACGGCGCCGGGCCGGTCGGCCTGATGGCGGCGTACTCCGCCCTGCTGCGCGGTGCGTCGCGTGTCTTCGTGGTCGACCGCGTACCTGAGCGGCTCGCCAAGGCGGGGGAGATTGGCGCGATCGCCGTCGACTTCTCCCGGGGCGACCCAGGTCAGCAGATCAAGGACCAGACCGGCGGTGAGGGCACCGACAAGGGCGTCGACGCGGTTGGTTACCAGGCCGTCAACCACTCCGGTGACGGGGAGGAGCCGGCGACCGTGCTCAACCAGCTCGTGCAGACCGTACGGCCGACGGGCGCGCTCGGCGTGCCCGGTCTCTACGTTCCCTCCGACCCTGGTGGCGTTGACGAGAACGCCAAGCGGGGCATGCTCCTCGTGGCGATCGGCAAGCTCTTCGAGAAGGGCCTGCGGATGGGCACGGGGCAGGCGAACGTCAAGCGCTATAACCGGCAGCTGCGCAACATGATCACCGAGGGGCGGGCCAACCCCAGCTTCGTGGTGTCCCACGAGCTGCCGCTCGACGAGGCGCCGAGCGCGTACCAGAAATTCGACAAGCGCGTCGATGGCTACACCAAGGTCATCCTCAAACCGGATGTTCTTTGATCGTCAGCCGAGGAGTACAGCAGAGAGCCCAGATAGGGAGGAGGCGCCATGGCTACCCGGTCACGACCAAACGGGTGACGTTGGACGCGGCGCAGACAGTGACCTCCGCCCGCTTCGGTAAGGAGACGCTATTTAGGAGGTGAAGTCATGGCGACCCCTACAGGGGAGCGAGCTGCGATGCTGAGCAAGCTCGGGTTGGACAGGCAAAATGGCGCGACGCTGGGTCGACTGCTCGCTAACGGAAACGTCGGGCAGGCCGAGGAGGGGCCCGACGGCCGTATGCGCGCCACGATCAGGATCAGGCCCGACGAGCTGATCTGGGACCCCTCGGTCCTCGTCCTGCCCCATGGAGGCGACCTCGACCTCGAGCTCCTCAACGATGACCTGAATACGCATTGCGCGCTCTTGCCGAGCAATGGTGACAGCCAATTCATATGGCTGGTGAACCACTCACGAGGAACGGCAAGCCTCAACCTCGACGGCCCGGGCTACTACTGGTTCGGTTCGCCTACAGGCAACGACGAAGGCCGGGGCCTGACCGGTGCGATCGTCGTGCTGGGGGAGGTTCCGCCGGAGGCTCGCCTCGACCGTCCGGCCCAGCCACGCCCGTAAAGGAGGAGGAGTTGATGGCTGAATACGTAGATGCAGGGCATGCCGTTGACTGGGCATCCCTGAGCGGGGTGGTCGGGAGCGCGCCGCCGGCGGTGCAGAACGTCACCTACGAACGCATTCTCAGGGCCCGCTCGGAGCCGCAGAACTGGCTCACCTACTACGGCGCCTACGACGGGCAGCGCTACAGTCCGCTGGAGCAGATCAACACGGAGAACGTCAGGCGCCTCAGCCCCGCTTGGGTCTTCCAGTGCGGGCCGGCCGGCTTGGAGGCGGGCGCGTCGACGTACGCGTTCGAGGCCGCCCCGATCGTCGTGGACGGAGTCATGTACGTCACGGGCTGGGATGGCTGGGTCTGGGCCCTCGACGCCCGGACCGGGCAGGAACTGTGGCGACACAAGCATGCGACCCCGTTCGATACGTCGCTGTGCTGCGGCAACGTGAACCGCGGGGTCGCCGTGGCCAAGGGGAAGGTCTTCATGGTCACCCCGAACGCCCATGTGCTCGCGCTCGACGCCGTCACCGGCAAGTCTGTCTGGGACAAGACCAACGGTGACGTGCGGGCCGGTGAGAGCGCTACGGTCGCTCCCCTGATCGTGAAGAACCTGGTCATCGTCGGGAGCTCCGGTGGGGAATTCGGGGTGCGCGGCCACCTTGACGCCTTCGATCTCGAGACCGGAGAGCACGCCTGGCGCACCTACACGGTGCCGAAGCCCGGAGAGCCCGGGTCCGAAACCTGGCCTGCGGATGGTGAGGCCTGGGCACGGGGTGGTGGGAACCCGTGGATCACCTGCACCTATGACCCCGACCTGAACCTCCTGTACTTCGGGACCGGCAATCCGGCGCCCGACTTTGACGGAGAGGTGCGGCCGGGCGACAACCTCTACACCGACAGTGTCATCGCTGTGAACCCCGACAACGGCGAGATGCGCTGGCACTACCAGCACAAT
>DATFQP010000306.1:0-3804 GCA_035264145.1 Propionibacteriaceae bacterium | reverse complement strand
TTCCTGTGTGGCCGCGAACAAGATCGGCAAGGCGCCCATATCCTCGGTTTGCGCGATGAGCTTATTGGCGACCTTGACCATCCGGTCGCCGATGCGGTTCCCCGTGCGCCCTTGCAGGTTCGTAGCTGCGTACCCCGGATGCGCCGCGTAGGCCCGGACGGCGGAGTGGTCGGCCTCCATCCGTAGCTCCAGTTCGAGGGTGAACAGCAGGTTGGCGAGTTTGGTCTGCCCGTAAGCGCGCCACGGCCGGTATCGCCGCCGATGCCAGTTGAGGTCATCGATATCCAGGCCACCCATGCGATGGGCACCGGACGAGACAGTCACCACCCGATCGGTGATCTGCGGTAGCAGCAGATTCGTCAACGCGAACGGACCGAGGTGATTGGTGGCGAACTGCAGCTCGAAGCCGTCGGACGTACGGCCCTCCGGCACGGCCATGATTCCGGCGTTGTTCACCAGGACGTCGACGGGCTGCTGCCATTTCTCGGCGAACTCGCGCACCGACGTGAGGTTGGCCAGGTCGAGGGGCCAGACCTCCACCTCACCGTGCATGTCCGCCGCCGCCCGCCGCCCGCGATCTTCGTCTCGAACCGCCAAGATCACCCGAGCGCCCTTACGCACCAGCGCGGCGGCAGTCACCCGTCCGATTCCGCTGTTGGCGCCTGTGACGATCACGGTGCGGCCAGATTGCGGAGGGATTCGGTCTGCGGTCCACCTGGTCACAACGGTCAATCTAGTCGGCGGCCCCTGGCCCCCTGGGAGCGTGCAGTTCGGTCGCGGACAGGACCAGAGGTTCCGTGCGGTAGGGGATTGGCTCAGCCAAACCGACCAGCGAGACGGATCGGACGACGCTGGGGTCGGTCACCATGCTGTCGATGACCCGCTGAAGGTCGGCGTTGGAGCCCGCCACGACTCGGCACCAGAGGTCGCCAGGTCCGGTGACGGTCCAGCACTCCAGGACCTCCGGTATCTGCGCCAGCCGGGAGGTTAGGTCATCTCGCCCCTCGTGCTGAACGATCTCCAGAGTGACGAAAGCCGTCACCGAGTAACCAAGTGCGGCCGGAGAGATGCGGGGGGCCCAGCTGACGACCACACCGTCTCGTTCCAGACGGTTCAGCCGTGCCTGCACGGTGCCTCGGGCCAACCTCAGACGTCGGCTGGCCTCTAGTACGCCAACCCGTGGCTCGGTGCTGAACAGGTTCAGAATCCGCCCGTCCAGCTCATCGACAGGCGGCCGTTGAGAACTGGTCACTTTGCCTTCCGATCCGAAGTCAAGAAGCACTCACTCTGAACAAAGTGTACGGTCACCGCTCAATGTGTGGCGCAAATTGCAGGATTGCGGACGATGAAGGTATGACCGATGTACTGACGGATACGGTGCTCACCCATGACGAATTCCTTGCCGGGCTGAAGCCTGAACAGCTGCATGAGTTAGTGGGTCTCGTCGAGTACGACCAGAGCAACGACCCGTTCCCTGTCACCGGCTGGGATGCCATCGTTTGGGTCGTGGGTAACGCCACGCAGACCGCCCGCTTCTATCAGGCGACTCTGGGAATGGAGCTCGTTGGCTACGCGGGTCCCGAAACTGGAGTCAAAGACCACAAGGCGTTGGTGCTGACCAGCGGTGCCTGTCGCTTCGTAATCAAGGGCGGCGTCAGCCCCGATAGTCCCCTGCTGGACCACCACCGCAAGCATGGGGATGGTGTGGTCGATATCAGCCTCGAGGTTCCCGACGTCGACAAGTGCATCCGCCGGGCTCGCGCTCAAGGTGCCCAGGTCATTGTGGAGCCGCACGACCTCTCCGACGAGCACGGCACCGTCCGCCTCGCCAGCATCGCGGCCTACGGTGACACGATCCATACCCTGGTCGACCGGTCGCACTATGACGGCATCTACCTCCCCGGCTACGTCGCCCGCGCATCCAGCTATCGGAAACGCCCGGGGGCCGGACCCCGGATATTTTCGGCGCTAGACCATGTGGTCGGGAACGTACGGCTCGGTGACATGGACAGCTGGGTCGGCTTCTACAACCGCGTCATGGGCTTCACCAACATGGCCGAGTTCATCGGCGACGACATCGCCACCGATTATTCGGCGCTGATGAGCAAGGTGGTCGCCAACGGCAACCACCGGGTCAAGTTCCCGCTCAACGAGCCAGCTGTCGGCAAGAGGAAGAGCCAGATCGACGAGTACCTGGAGTTCTACGCCGGCCCGGGCGTCCAGCACCTCGCGCTGGCCACCAACGACATCCTGAGCGCCGTCGACGCCATCCGGGCGGAAGGAGTGGAGTTCCTGGACACACCCGACTCGTACTACTCCGATCCTGAGCTCCGCGCGCGGATCGGCCAGGTCCGGGTGCCGGTGGAGGAGCTGCAGCGGCGGGGGGTTCTGGTGGACCGCGACGAGGACGGATACCTGCTGCAGATCTTCACCAAGCCGATCGGTGACCGGCCTACGGTCTTCTTCGAGCTGATCGAACGACACGGGTCCCTGGGCTTCGGGAAAGGAAACTTCAAAGCCTTGTTCGAGGCCATCGAGCGGGAACAGAAACGTCGCGGCAACCTCTGAGCTTGGCGGGATCCGGGCTACGACCACGCGGCAACCTCTGAGCTTGGCGGGATCCGGGCTACGACCCCGCGGCAACCTCTGAGTTTGGCGGGATCCGGGCTATGACCGTCGGTCGTCGGTAAAGCTCGGGTCGTAGCCCGGAGCCTTGCTGCTCTGCCAGTCAGCTGCACAATGGTGTCCCTTCCGGGTCCAAGTGCGCCGCCCACCGAAGTTCGACTTTGAGCCCATGGGGCACACTTTGAGCCCGCTCTATTGGGCTCGCCGTGTGACAAGGGGGCTCAAAGTCGAGAAATGCGCGTCGTGGCCAGACGCTGCACGTTCCCTCCAGACAATAATGATCAAATCGCGGCCGGTTCCGCCGGCGGTCGGGCACTACGCGTCGCGCCTACGCTGGCCAGCACCACGCAGCCCACAGCCAGCCACTGGCTCCAGCTCAAGAACTCGCCAAGCAGGATCATGGCGGCCATAGCGGCAGCCGCCGGCTCGAGGCTCATCAGAATGCCGAAGACTCGCGGTGGAATACGACGGAGCGCGGTCAGCTCCAGGCTGTAGGGGATGACGGAGCTTAGGACACCCACTATCAGGCCGAGCAGGAGGATCCGCGGCTGCAGCAGATTTGTGCTCGCTTCGGCGATCGACGGCCCCGCGAGAGCCAGCGCGCCGACCATGCTGGCGATGGTGAGGCCCGATAGCCCCGGCCATCGCCTGCCGGTCTCCGCGCTGAGCAGGATGTAGCAGGCCCAGGCGCCGCCGGCCAGCAGCGCGAACGCGATCCCGACGGCAGACAGCCTTCCGGGAGTGAACCCGAGCAGCGCCACGCCGACCCCGGCCAGGAGCACCCAGATCAGATCTCTGGGGCGCCGCGACCCGACGATGGCGACGGTCAGCGGGCCGAGGAATTCGATCGTCACCGCGATGCCGAGGGGTATCCGGGCGAACGACTGGTAGATCGCCCAGTTCATGGTGAGCAGACTGAGACCAAAGCCGAGAGCGACCAGCCAGTCCGTCCGGCTACGGCCGGCCAGCCGCGGCCTAACCGCGATCAGGAAAATCAACGCCGAGGTCAGCAGCCGTAACCACACCATGGCCGTTGGCGGAATCAGGTCGAAGAGATCCTTGGCGATCGCCGCACCGCACTGGACCGACGCGATTCCGCCGATAACCAGCCAAACAGCGGGGATTCGGGCAATTCCCGGTCGAGCGCGCTCCGGCAACGGATCGGCGGTAATCACGGCG
>DATFQP010000305.1:0-3395 GCA_035264145.1 Propionibacteriaceae bacterium | reverse complement strand
GACCCGGTTGCGGAACAGCACCTCAGCTCGATAGACATTTCCAATCCCCGACAAGATCGTCTGATCCATCAACAGGGCGGCAATCGGCCGGCTGGCCCGTTGAATCCGACGCCAGGCCAGGTCGGGATCGGCATCCCGCCGAAGCGGATCCGGCCCTAGGGCTGCGATCTGCGCCTGGATCTCGGCGCCCGTCTTGATCGCACACAGTTGAGGACCGCGCAGGTCGGCCACCGTCTGCGGTGTGGCCAGTCGCAGCCGCACCTCGCCGCGAGGTGGTTGTGGAACTGACAGCACAAATGAGCCGATCAAGCCCAGATGCACATGCAGCCACCGCTCGTGGTCGAACTCGCAGAACAGATGCTTGCCGTGCGCATTGGCTTCGACCAGGATCGTCTGGTCGATCACGGCCGCCGATTCCGCGAACCGGCCCTGCGGGCTTGACGCGGCTACAACCCGACTGGCGAAGGCTTCGTTGAGCCCGCGAGCTAGGCGGTGAAGGGTATGGCCTTCTGGCATAACAGGTCGATTTCGATTTCGGAGCGCACAGGCTATCGGGACTAGGGTGTCAGCATGACAGGGGCGTCGCCACCTGGAGCGCGCACTCCAGGGACGCACGGCGGGGCACCTTACTCGGGGCATGGACATGATCGCGGTGATCTGTGGCCGCGCGATTTCGGTCGCGACGGCGTCTCCGGGTTGGTGACTTTGGACCGTGCGATGCGGGCCCGGGACGTGTCCCGGCCCGATGATGAGGACGAGCGGGAAGCGCTCGCCGTCCTCGACGAACTGCTTGCTCGGGTCGATGGGCGCCGAGCCGTAACTTCGGGCAGAAGTCGATAGCTTCGAGCCTAACTGGCCGCCTTGCGAGCGGCTTCGTAGTCAGCGAGCAATTGGATTCTGCGGGCGTGGCGTGGGTCGCCGCTGAACGGGGTGCTGAGGAAGATTCGCACCATCTCGAGAGCCTCTTCCTCGGTATGCATCCGGGCACCGATGCTGATCACGTTGGCATCGTTGTGCTGCCGCCCGAGCTTGGCTGTCTCGACATTGTACGCCAGCGCGGCGCGGGTCCCGATCACCTTGTTCGCCGCAATCTGCTCACCGTTGCCAGAACCGCCGATCACGACCGCCAGCGAGCCGGGCTCCCCCACCGCTCCCTCGGCTGCGGGAATGCAATACACCGGATAGTCGTCCTCGGCGTCGTAGGCCTCCGGGCCATGATCGACGACATCGTGGCCGTCGGCGATCAAGGAGGAAACAAGATAGTTCTTCAACTCAAATCCGGCGTGGTCACTGCCGATGTGTACGCGCATGCCAGCACTATGTCATCTCGTCCTTTGGCGCGCGGCGGAGTGCGGCCAGACGATCATTCCAAGATCGGCTCCTCCGGGCGGGCGCGGGTCAGCTCGTGGAAGCCCGAAAAGGCGTCGAGCCTCGCGATCGCGTCGAAGATCTGCCCTGCCTCCTCGCCGCGAGGCGGCGGAGAGAGGACTGGACCGAAGAAGGCTGCGCCGTCAATCTGGATGAGCGGCGGGCCTGACTCGAAGCCCACGAGTTGTGTGGCATCGCGGTGTGACTGGCGAAGGGCATCGTCATTGTCGCCCGTATAACCGAGATCGGCGAGCTCCGGCGGCAGGCCGACATCGGCTAGCGCTGCCTCCAAAACCTGCCTGCTGTAGCCTTCGTCCCGCATGTGAATCCTGGTCCCAAGAGCGGTATAGAAGGCCCCGAGCTGCTCCTGACCGAACTGTTCAGCAACGGCCAAGGCGACCCGAGCGGGGGCCCAACCCGCATCGAGCTGAGCGCGAAAATCCTCGGACGTGTCGGCGCCGTCCCCCATCACCGACATACTCAGCAGGTGCCATACGAGCTTCACAGGCCGCACCTCCTGAACGTCCAGCAGCCACCGCGAGGTGAGCCAGGCCCAGGGGCTGATCGGGTCGAACCAGAAATCCACCACGCTGGTCGGCGCCACTGGAGTGGAGCTGCCATGTGTTGCGATCGCGGTTTGGCCGGCATCTTCCAGTTCGGTCATCGGCGCGGACGTGTTGTGTCGAGATTTCTTCGGCCCTTGGCCCTTGCCGTGCCGGTCCTTCTCGCGCTTGTCCTTCTTGCGTCCGCGCTTCTTCGCCGTCTTTCCCATCCCGCAAGCCTAGAAGAGAGAACCGACCGCAGCCCCAGCCGCGTGGGAAGATCGACGTCATGTATCCCGACAACCTGACGCGGGCAGAGGCACGAGAACGCTTCGCCTTGATCAAAACCCACGCGTACCAGGTGGAGGTCGACTTGACTGGTCGAGAGGTCGATCAGCCGGACGCGAAGTTTCGATCAACATCGACGGTGCAGTTCTCAGCAGCGGCGCATGGCAGCAGTCACATCGACCTGATCGCCGATTCCGTCACCAGCGCCACCTTAGATGGCATCGAGCTCGATCCGATGACCTTCGTGAATTCACGGCTGCCGTTCTCGGTGACACCCGGTGACCATGTACTGAGCGTGACCGCGACCCTCCGGTACAGCCGCAGCGGGGATGGTCTGCATCGCTTCGTCGATCCAGCCGATGATCGCGTCTATCTCTACAGCCAGTTCGAGGTGGCGGACGCCCGCCGGGTCTACGCCTGCTTCGAGCAACCGGATCTCAAGGCCCGCTTCTCGATCATCGTTCTGGCCCCATCGGGCTGGACTGTCGTGTCGAACGGTGCCTGCTTGACCAGCGAGCCCCTCGATCAGGTGGTGAACGATGGCGCCGCGACCAGGCATGTCTTCGCCGAGACACTGCCCATCTCCACCTACTTGACCGCGGTGATCGCCGGCGAGTACCACGTCGAGCAGCGCAGTCATGACGCCGCGGCGGGTCGAGTGCCGATGTCGATCTTGTGCCGCCAGTCCCTGGCACCGCATCTGGATGGGGATCGTCTTCATACGATCACGACCGCCGGGTTCGACGTCTTCGAGAAGCACTTCGGATATCCGTATCCCTTCGGCAAGTACGACCAGGTGTTCGTCCCCGAATACAACGGCGGAGCCATGGAGAACGTCGGATGCGTGGTGATCCGCGACGATTACGTCTTCCGAAGCCGGCAAACCGAGGCAGGCCACAAGGTACGAGTGAACACGATCTTGCACGAGCTGTCCCACATGTGGTTCGGGGACCTGGTCACGATGAAGTGGTGGGACGACTTGTGGCTCAAGGAATCCTTCGCTACCTGGGCCGCCACGTTCGCGGCGAGTGAGGCCCTGGAGGACCCGACCTCTGCCTGGTCCACGTTCAGCAACGGCAACAAGAACTGGGCGTACCGTCAAGATCAACTTCCGACAACCCACCCGATCGCGGCCGACATGGTCGACCTCGAAGCGATCGAGCTGAACTTTGACGGCATCACTTACGCCAAAGGGGC
>DATFQP010000304.1:0-10752 GCA_035264145.1 Propionibacteriaceae bacterium | reverse complement strand
AGATCGTCCAGGAAGCCCTGGACACCAGCCTCGTCGATGTCACCGGCCCGAAGGCCATCGACACCGGCGGACCTGGCCCCAGTGTTGCCCACGACCCGCTGCCACGCCACCCACAGCGTCGCCGGGTCATGCACGAGGTTGAACAGGTCGTCGAACCGGCGGCCGGGATCGGCCGCCGCCCAATGGTGCAGCTTGGTCTGCATCCTCAATACCCTGGCGAACGACCCCTCCGGGACCGTGTCGTCCGGGGCGTCGGTATTCACCAACGCCTCTCTTGCCATTGCAGCCTCCTCACTGCTCGTTACCGCTGCCGCCCTTCGCCTTGTGGCCGGCTCTCCCGGTCTCGGACTACTACGGCGGCTCCGCCCCGTCCCGACTCGATCGGTCGACGATGGACACAGCCCGACCGGCCACGCTGGCGGCTGACTGTCCGGGCGAGAGTCGAGACGGTTCCCGTGTTCACTGCGATTCGCTGGACGAAGGAGGAGCCCGACTTTGTCCCTGTGGCCTCGCCACGGCTACCCCGCAGCACGTCACCGTGGCCTCCGGCCGAACCACCCATGAATCGGCTCGGAGTTCCCCAACACCTCCCGACCCTTCGGGCCGCTCGGTGGTGGGTGCGCGCCACTCCCGGCCACATCCGCCAGGTTCACGGCCGGTTCGGTTTTGAGGGACTTTGTGACGCCGGTTCCTCGCGTACTCCTCTCCATCACACTTGCCGGACCCGCACTGTCTGGCAGTGCCAGCACGCCCCGGCGTTGTCAGGACTGCTCCCGCCCTCCCCGGCACCTCCCGGATCAGGCTGTCCTCAGCTCCACCGCCTTGCTGCGACAAGGACGGCGGCGGTGGTCTCTCACCTCCGCTCGAATCAACAGCGCCTCACGGCGCACCGGGTGGAACCCGAACCCGCCCTTGAAGGTCGCGGCGGCCTGCTCCTTCTCCGAGTGGCAGGTCACCAGCGTGGCGTCGACATCCAACACCACCACGCTGCCCAGATCGATGCCGGCGACCTTCGACGCCGGCGGCTGGGACAGCAGACTCCACACGTGACGCCGGACCCTTGCGCGGGCCTTCTCGACTCGAGCCAACGCGGCCGGGCTGGCCTCATGCAAGCTCCGCCACACCGTCGGCGCCGAAGCGACCGGACCGAGCAGAGGCGCTTGGTGCCTCAGCGTGTCGACGTCAGAGATCGCCTCACCACCCGCGGTGAGCATCGTGGCGACGTCCACCCACACCTGACCCCGATCATGGACCGGAGAGAACCACCGCCGCGACAAAGCTGTCGACAGCCTCTGGGTGAGGCCGACTCGATCCGCCAGCAGCCGGACCGACACCGCGCCAGCCAGCGGCACCACGCCATCACCGTCAGCGGTGACTGACAACCCCTGTGACCACGAAGTACCCTTCACCTGGAAAGTGCTCCTCACCTTGGCCGAACGAGACCCTAGACACGCCTCATTCTCCCAAGCCAGGAGCACTTTTCAGTTGATCAACACCGCTTCAAGCACGCCCGTCATGAACGGAATGGGTTAGCCAGGCCAAGGCCAGCAAATTGGCGGCTGCAGTGATGGCCGGGCCGTACGTTTTCATCTTGTCACCGATAGTTATTCCGATTACCGCATCAATGGCTTGGACCAAAATCATCAATGATGCGATGGCAATGAGCCAGACGTTTGACTTGCTGAAGAAAGTTACAAGACTCGCCAGGGCGAGCGGCGCGCTGCGAGCCGTAGCATACAATGCATTTGTGCGAGCCAGCCCCTCTGACGTGCGCGCCGCCGCCACCGAGAAACCAAGGCTAGTAAATGCGCTTATAGCTGTAATAGCAGCGCAGGACCAAAACGATATTGTCATGACTAGCAGTATAAAGGGGTTTATCATAAGCATAGACGAAGCTCAATGTCGATGCCTGATGACGGATATTCACGCTGTTCTCGCGCAGCAGCCGCAGTAGCGTCCTTGCCAGTGCCATGAGTCCGAGCGAGTGCGGTGGTAGGTGCGCACGCCGCGTACTCGGTCACGATCCGCTCCAGCGTCGCGGCGCCGAGCCGCCGCCCGACACGCTGAGGCAGACGGTGCTCCGGCCCCGGGCATGACCGGCGATGCGCACACGGAGTGCCGGTTTTCGCAGGGTCTGCGGCGGTGGTGATAATGGTCTTGGTCTTGGAACTGTTGCGGGAGTTCCCCTGCCTGGCCACCGAAGCACCCGACTCGACACCGGCAGCGTTGCTGATCACCGCCCAGATCTCAAGCGCGCCCGCCGCCGTGACATCTATGGACAAACTTCCAGCGGTTCACCTGACACGGCGCGACAGCCGGCACCTTCTGATTGAGGCCGAGACCTCCCCTTTCGACAGTGGTTGCTGCCCATCTGATATGCCGCGCGGCTCAGGTCGGCTCGGTGTGGTTACCGGGCCGGTCTCTGATGGCGGCCACCGCCTCCTGCTGGCTGAGTCGGGACCCGGCAGCGAACACCTCACCGAACTGGTCGTCCCCCAGCTCCTGGCGGATCTGGGCTACTAGTTGGGCCTCGCCTCGCCGTACCGTCGGCCAGGTGCTGAACCCCGCCCGGCGCCGTAGGCCCTCCGCAGCTCCGGCCAGCAGCGCCGCTCGCGCTGGGTCGCCTTCGGCGAATGCCAGCTGGGCGAACCCGGCCAGGCACCGGGTCACATTGCGGATGACGCGGATTGCGAGGCTTAGCTCCAGCGCCTCATCCAGCTGCTTCCGGGCCTCCTCTAGCCGGCCTTGCGCGACGGCCAGGGTGCCCAGCTGCAGGTGGGAAATGGCGGTGAGCCAGGGGTAGTCATTGCGATCCGCCACCTCGCGCGTTACGCGCAGGTGTTGCAGGGCGCTGTCGCGGTGGCCCAGGGCAATCTCAACGGCGCCGGCGGTGAAGGCGGCTACGGCAGTCCAGAAGGGCTCGTCTTGGTCACGGAGCTCCTCCAGGGTGGCCGACACTTCCTTCAGGGCGCCCTCGAAGTCGCCGGTCATCGGCGCAGTCGAGCCCATGACCAGCTGGCATATTGCATGCAGGAGTGGGTCCTCGTCCTGGATCTCTTCCAGCAGCGGTTCCAGGCGTCGGCGGGCGGCCAGAGCAGCCCGGTCGTCGCCCAACTCGCTGGCGACCACCGTCGCCGTCCACTCCAGCTCGGCCCGGGCCTTGGGGTCGAACGACCCGGCGGCGGGTAGCAGTTCCTCGACCCAGGGGCGGGCCTGGGCCTGACGGTCCCGCAGGAACCAGAACGGCCACAAGATGCGGAACATGTGCGGCAGCGGCATTGGATTGTGGGCCAGGTACCAGTGCACTGCGACGGCTAGGTTCTGCGCCTCAGCCTGCAGCCGCTCAAGCCACTCGCTCTGGCCGGCGCCGCGGAGCGGCCGGTCCGCCTCCTCCGCCAGCGCCCGGTAATAATCAGCGTGCCGGCGCTGAACCTCGGCGGTGTCGAGGCGGGCCGCCAGCCGCTCGGCCACGAACCCGCGAACGGTTTCCAGCATGCGGCAGCGGGACGCGTCACTCGTGAGGTCAAGCTGGACAAGGCTGTGCCGGGCCAGCGCCTCCAACAGCTCCAACGCCCTGTCCTCCTGCAGCCCGGCCACCCGCGCCGCGGCGTCGATGGTCCAGCCGTCGGTGAACACCGCGACCGTCTCCAGCAGCGACCGCTCGTCGTCATCCAGCAAACCCACGCTCCACTCCACCGTGGCCCGCAGTGTGCGCTGCCGCTCGGGCAGGTCCACCGCTCCAGTGCCCAATGCGTCCAGCGAGGCGGTCAGCCGGCCCAGCAGCCCGGCCGGATCCAGCAGCCGGGTGCGGGCTGCCGCCAGCTCGATCGCCAGGGGTAGACCCTCCAGCCGCCGGCAGATCTCCGCAACCGCCGTCGCGTTGCCTGCGGTCAGCGCAAAGCCGGGGCGCACCGCCCGGGCGCGGTCCACAAACAGCGCCACCGCCGGCGCGGACTCCAGTTCCGCGAGCGGGATCGTGGCGGGGTCGGCCGGCAGGGGCAGCGGCGGAACCGGATACTCCCGCTCGGCGGCCAGCCCCAGCACCGTACGGCTGGTAGCCAGGATTGCCACCCGGCGGCAGCGGCCCAGCAACTCGGCTAGGGCACCTGCGGCGCTCACAACCTGTTCCAGGTTGTCCAGGATCAGCAGCCAGGGGTCGTCGCCGAACCATTCAGCTAGCGCCTGCAGTGGTGATTCCACCTCTCCAAGGCTGGCGCCCACAGCTCGGGCGACGCCATCCAGCACTAGCCCGGGATCCTTGACCGTGGCCAACGGCACGAACACCATGCCCGTGCCGAACCGGTCCCGCAGCCGCTCGCCCACCGCCACCGCCAGCCGGGTTTTCCCGATCCCGCCCGGCCCGGTCAGAGTCACCAGTCGCGCCTCACCCAGTGCGGCCGCCATCTGTTCCAGCTCGCGGGCACGGCCGATGAACGCGCTCACCTGCAACGGCAGAGCGCCGGTGTGCGCTGCAAGCGTCCGGATCGGCGCGAAGTCGGCGGGGAGATCGGCATGGGTCAGCTGATAGATCAGCTCCGGCTCTGCTAGATCGCGCAACCGGAACTCGCCGAGGCGCTCCAGCCCGAACCCGCTGCCCAGACGGTCTTTCACCAGGTCGCGGGTCGCCTTGGTGAGCAACACCTGCCCTCCGTGCGCGGCGGCCTTGACCCGGGCACAACGGTTGATCGGTGTGTAGTCGACATGGTCCCCGCCGCGCACCCGCACCTCCCCGGTTTGCAACCCCATCCGTACCCGCAACCCACTACCGGTAGGCCACACCTCACCTTTCAGCCGAAGCTGACACATCCCGGCCGCCTCCACCGCCGACACCGCGCTGTGAAAAACCGCAAAGAAACTGTCGCCCTCCCCACGGGAGGTGACCACCGCCCCGCCATGGCTTTCGATCACCTCAGCCAGCAGCCGATCGTGCCGCTGCAGCGCCACCTCCATCGCCTCCGGCTCGCTCTCCCACAACCGGGTGGAACCCTCAATGTCAGTCAGCAGGAATGTCAGTGTCCCTGCCGGCAACTCCACCTCGCCGGGCTCGCCCGGCCCAGCCGCCGATCTACGGGGTATATCCACTGCCCGGCCCCACCCAGCCATACCGCTGCCAATAGATGCCCGTGAAAATCTGACTCTGCTCCAAGAAAGCCCGACACATGCTCAGCGGCGGATGAGGCCGGACGCCGAACTCAAACCACAGCGGAACCAGGGTGCAGCCGCCGGATCGTCCGCCGCGCCGCCGCCCGCTGCTCAACCAACTTCTCCAACGTGGAGGAAATGACACCCGGACCGGCTGGTCAGGGGTGAGGATCACCGCCGCCCGATCGTGAACCGAGTCCTCCCCCGACGAAACGGTGACACCAATCCTCCGCGTATGCTCACGCCCCAGTCTCCCGCTGAACTCCGCACTAGAGGAAGAGTCATCCGGAACGGCGAGCCGACGACCCAAGCCGGCCGCAGCACGCCGCAGCCGGCGTCTCTGAGTGCCGCCAACCCCGATTCGGCCAAGAAATCGATGATTGCGTTGGCGGTCTGCCGGGGATGCCCCAGACACGGTACGTGTCCACCGGGTAGAACCTTGAAGCTCGCGTCTGGGATCAGGTCTGTCACTGCCTAGGCGACCGGCGTCATCGGGGACTGGGTTCGCACATGATTGACCTGATGCGCTGGTTTCGGCGAGATCGCCACGTGGTCCCGGACGAGCAGGACCACGCCAACCACCGGCCGTCCTCGCGTCTTCCGATGGGCCTCGCTAACAAAGCCCCTGGCAGCACCCGTGGTTGAACCGGGAAATCCGCCGCCGCACCGACCGCATCGATGACGGCGGACCACGTCGAGCTTCTCGCCGATGCGGAAGGGGCTCACCGGCCCCGGTACGGTTCGAGCCTGGTCGACCCGACCGGCGTTTCGAGTACTCCATCGGCCGGCGGCTGGGCTTCCTCGACGGGGTCCGGCCCTCAACGCCTTCGCCATCACGTTCGAAGGCCGCATCCCAACAAAATGATCACTGACCAGATCAGATCCACCGTTTATCCCAGTGGAAGCATGAGCGAGTCCGGCGGGCTCGCTCCACCATGTTTATTGCCTCGGTGGCTACTGTCCGTTCTGCGGCCTGCCGGACTCGTAGGGTCTTCCGGTTTGGCTTGAGAGGAGCGTGTCATCGCCCTGACTGGGATATGCCGACCGGTCGACTCGTGCCCGTCCACAGAAGGAAAGGACACGGTTCCATGATCACATTCGGGGTTGATGCTCACAAGCGGACTCACACCATCGTCGCGGTCGACGACCGCGGCACACCGCTTGGTCAGATCACAGTCGGCACTACCAGCAAAGATCATCTTGGTCTGCTGCGGTGGGCGGCCCGGTTCGGCGCGGAGCGCCGTTGGGCGGTTGAGGACTGCCGTCACCTTTCTCGCCGACTCGAGCGGGATCTGCTCTCGGCAGGAGAATGCATCGTTCGGGTGCCGCCGAAGTTGATGGCTCACGTTCGCGACTCAGCCCGCACCTACGGCAAGTCCGACCCGATCGACGCGCTCGCGGTGGCCCGCGCCGCGCAGCGAGAACCCGACCTTCCTGTCGCCCGCCTCGACGGTCCAGACCGTGAGCTTCGGCTGCTGGTCGATCACCGGGAATCCCTTGTAGCAGAGCGAACCCGGCTGATCTGCCGGCTCCGCTGGCATCTGCACGAACTCGACCCGGCGTGGGAGCCGGCGGCCAAACATGGCGGCAGACTTACGAGAACCGTTTAGCGAGCCGCCTCGGGCGAGCAGTGCCGGCGCCAGCTGTGTGGTGAGCTCGGTGATCTCTTTCTCCAGCGCCTTGATGGTGATGGTGAGTGCCGAAAGGGGCCGGGCCTCGGTGGGCCCGGCCGTGTTGCGGACAGTTAGATGGTGAGGTCGTGGCGGGGTCTGGTGTTCGGTACCGGCCTCTCGGTGGCTTGGCCATCAGGGCCGGTCATTGGCTGGGCGGTTGGCATCCGAGCGCCACCGATCTCCTTGCTTCCTGACGTATTGCGCGACCACGTAGCGCCACGGTGTGACGGCGAGCACGATCACGACCCAGAGGTTGCGAGAGAACAGCTCCAGGTTGGCCGGGTCCAGCTGATCGGCGGTCCACAGCGGCAGAGCGACGACGACCATCCAGATCAGCTTCCAGGCTGATTCGAACAGCAGGATGGGCAGCATCTGCACCGGGTATCGAAGCCCGAGGAACGAAAGCAGTGACAACGCCACCAGCATTGCCGTCACCGCCCCCTCCATCGCGGGCCAGGGCCCGGTGTGGTTGATAACCAACGGCCACTTCGTCACGGCGAGTCCGACCCCCATGACGAGATAGCCGAGCCTCAGCAAATGAAGGCGTGGCAGCGATAATGTGGCCGGGTTGGTGGTGCCCTTCCGGCTGTTCCGCATCGACGTCGTGTCTGCCTGGTGGCGCGGTGAGGCGCTCGGTGTTGGTGATGGCTCTTCGCGAGCGGTTGTTGTGGTGGTCATGGCTCAACGATGGCTGCGCGGGATGGTTGCGCACATCGGCCGGCCGGCCATGATTACTCGTCGCAAGGAGGGCTTGGTGAACCCAGCAGGTACGCCTTTCGTCGCGCTCGCATCGACGTTCGTCGGTGTTCTGCCCATGGACCGGCCTCTACGCTGAGGTTATGTCCCCGCCGCCCAGGTTGTGGGTCGAGTTCGTGCGGCCGGCGTCGCTGCTGGCACCAGGGGATCTGACACAGCCCAGCTCGACCGTTCCGCGGACCGGTCGCGACCGGGCCGTCGACGCTGTCGGATGTTTCATCGCCGCAGCCCTCGGAGCGCTCTTCCTGAGCCCCGAACTGCACGACAACCCCGAACCGTTGTCGACCGCGCAGGTTGTGGTCGACGTTTCGTGCGGGGCGCTGGCCTGCCTATCGCTGTGGTGGCGGCGGCGTTGGGCGTTCGGCGTCGCGCTCACATGTCTCGTGCTGGGGACGTTTTCGATCTCTGCAACCCCGGCAGGACTCCTCGCTCTTTTCTCCCTTGCTGTGCACCGCCCGGTCCGGCAGACTCTGCTCGTCACCGCGCTGTGGATCCCGTTCACGCTGGCCTTCGCCATCTACAGTCCCACCACCGACCCGCTGTCGGTGCTGGTGAGGGTCACCCCGCTGGCGCTCGCAGTCACCGCCTGGGGGATGTTTATCCGGGCCCGACGGCAGCTTCTGTTCACGCTGCGTGAACGTGCCCAGCGGGCGGAGGCCGATCAGCGCCTGCACGAAGACCGGGCGCGGATGGCAGAGCGCACCCGGATCGCCCGCGAGATGCACGACGTGCTCGCCCACCGGATCTCCCTGCTGGCATTGCATGCAGGTGCTCTCGAGGTCCGGCCGGACCTGCCGGCGGCGAAGGTGCGCGAGACCGCCGAGCTGCTGCGCTCGACCGCCCGCCAGGCCCTCGACGAGTTGCGCGGCGTGATCGGACTGCTCCGGGAGGAGTCGGGCGGCGAGCCGGCGCCGCCAACGCCGCAGCCGTCACTGTCAGACATTCGCCGCCTCGTCGAGGAGACTCGGCAGGCCGGCGCGACGATCGACTTTGAGATGCAGGTAGAGCATGCGGATGCCGCACCGAGCACATTGGGACGGGACGCCTATCGCATTGTGCAGGAGGCGCTGACCAACATTGGCAAGCACGCCAGCGGCACAGCGGCGCGAGTGCAGGTCACCGGTGCGCCAGGCGACGGCTTGCGAGTCAGCGTGCGCAACCGCAGGCCACTCCACGCCCACGCCGGACCCGCACTGCCAGGGTCCGGCGCCGGCCTACTCGGGCTACAGGAACGAGTCGCCCTCGCTGGCGGCACCCTCGTACACGGCCCAGACGGATCAGGCGACTTCGTGGTGGAGGCCGACCTGCAGTGGTGAGGGTGAAGGTGCTGCTAGTCGACGACGACGCGCTGGTGCGCGCCGGACTCCGGATCATCCTGTCATCGGCTGAGGACATCGACGTCGTGGGCGAAGCGGACGACGGTGCCCGTGTCGTCACGGCGGTGCGCGAGCATCGACCCGATGTCGTCCTGATGGATATCCGCATGGCCGAGATGGACGGCATCACCGCGACGAACGCGTTGCGCCGTCTCGACGCACCTCCGCAGGTGATCGTGCTGACCACTTTTCAGGCGGATGAGCAGGTGATGAGCGCGCTCCGCGCCGGCGCGAGCGGATTCCTGGTCAAAGACACCCCGCCCGCCGACATCATCAACGCCGTGCGCCTGGTCGCCTCAGGCGATGCCATCATCTCCCCGTCCGTGACCCGCACGCTGCTCTCCCACTTCAGCGATACCAAAGCATCCGCACGCCGCCGTGCCGCCGCACAGCGACTCGCCACGCTCACCAATCGCGAACATGAGGTGGCGACCGCGATCGCTTCCGGCGCCTCCAACGCGGAAGTGGCCGCCTCGCTGTTCATGAGTGAGGCGACAGTCAAGGCACACGTGTCACGTCTGCTCACCAAACTCGACGTCGCCAACCGAGTGCAAATCGCCATCCTCGTCCACGACGCCGAACAGTCTTGAACCGTCCTGGCTTTGGTGAAGTCCTCTATCGGAGGATGAAGCATGCCGAAGCAGTTCCCAGTCGCGTTCCGGAAGCGTGCGTTGCGGCGGCTGGCCGAGGCTCGACAACAAGAGCAGTACGAGACGGAGTGGGCCGCGATCTGCGCGGTGGCGTCTCGGGTGGGGGTGAACAGCGAGACGCTGCGCAAGTGGCTGCGCCGCTCCGAGGTCGACGCCGGTACCCCGGCCGGGTGTGACCACGGAGGAGCCGGCGGAGATTCGTCGGCTGAAGAGGGAGAACCCTGAGCTGCGCCGGACGAATGAGATTCCGCGGACCGCGTCCGCGTTTTTCGCGGCCGAACTCAACCGGCCGGCACCGCGATGATCCGCTACATCGATGAGCACAAGGATCGTTTCGGGGTCGAGGGGATCTGCCGTGTGCTCGGTGAGCAGCTCGAGTGCGGGTTTCTCACCGCCTCTGGATACTGGGCGGCGAAACGCCGAGAACCAGCGGCGCGGACGCTGTCGGATCGGCAGCTGGTGCCGATTCTGGAGCGGCTGCATGCGGCCAACTACGGCGTTTACGGCGTGCGCAAGATGTGGTGGTTGCTGCACCGGGAAGGTCACCAGGTTGGCCGGGACCGGGTGGCCCGGCTGATGCGCGCCGCCGGGTTGCGCGGCGTGGTCCGCGGCCGGAAAGTCTTCACTACCAGGGCCGATGATCGTGACCACCGGCTCAACGACTTGGTGCAGCGACGGTTCACCGCGGCGGCGCCGAACCGGCTGTGGGTGGCCGACCTGACCTACGTGCGCACCTGGGCCGGGTTCTGCTACGTCGCGTTCGTCGTCGACGTTTACTCGCGAATGATTGTCGGCTGGGCCACCTCCTCGACGATGCGGACCGAGGATCTGCCGCTGGTGGCGTTGGAGACCGCAGCGTGGGTACGGGTGGGCAGCCTTCATCAGTTGATTCATCACAGCGACAGGGGGGCAGTCAATAATTGTCGATTCGCTACACCGACCGGCTCGCCGAGCTCGGCATCACCGGCTCGATCGGCAGCCGCGGAGACAGCTTCGACAACGCGCTCGCCGAAACCGTCAACGGGGGCTGTTCAAGACCGAACTAATCAAACGCCGCGGACCCTGGCGCACCGTCGAGCAGGTCGAACTCGCCACCCTGGAATGGGTCGACTGGTCACGATATGCAGGTGATCCGCTGTTCGGTCATCTCGGCCG
>DATFQP010000303.1:0-14101 GCA_035264145.1 Propionibacteriaceae bacterium | reverse complement strand
GCTGCCACACTTGAACGTTTCTACGCCGAAGCCGGCGCCTACGGTTCCCGGAAGGTGACGAGGTCGAGCACGAGTACACGACCGAGTTCCTCGATCGCCTGATACACCAGGTAGTGCAAGCCGCCGCCCGGAGTCTCGATCTCGAACGTGAACCCGCCCGGGCGGAATCGGATTGGATACTTGCCAGACTCGTTGGCCGGGTCCTCACGGAGCGCCGGATAGACGACCCGATCGAGCATGGCGAGCAGGTCGGTCGACGCCTGCTTGTACCGGGCAAGGGCGAGCGGGGTTTCGAAGACCTGGAAGCGGCCCACTATACGAGGCCGCGCTCCTCCCGCACTCGGGTGAGACCGTCCTCAGTGAGTCCGAGGGACTCGGGAGACTCGCCGCGCAGCAACGCGGCCCGCAGCCGATCGGCCTCAGGTCGCAGCGCGGCAAGGCGTCCGTCGAGGAGGTCGTCGATCCGATCGCGGGTCTCATCGCGTGCGGGTTCGCTCATGTCTGCTCCCGGTCGGCGTGCTGGCAAGGAGGATCGTACCTCCTGAGCCGGACGGAATCTCCCGCCGCTGGCAGGTTGTGGACGCCAGAGTGCAGTGAGATGTCCTGTGCGGCGATACGAGGGTAGTGGCACGAGCGGATGCTCAAGCACTGTCGTGTCGGGGGTGCAACCATGGACGCCCTGGCTACCTTAACCGCCGCGCCGCCGGTGCTGTTCGGTGCCCCAGCGCCGCCCGGCGAGCTCCTACCGTGGTCCTGGGCCGAGCAGCGACTGCTGGCCGCGCAACTACTGAATCGCCACCACCCGCCCCGACGGTCGTCCGCATGCCGACCCATGCGGGGAGTGTGGCTGCCCGACGGCTTCTGGTTCAGCACCGGCTCGCTGGCCAGGCACAACCTTGCCGCCAACCCGCAGATCAGCATGCACCTGGAGCGCGGCGACCAGGTGGTGATCGGTCTACAACAGCATCAGGCCGAAGATCGTGAGCGCAGGCTCCGCATCTTGATAGAACCTTGAGCCGTGCAGGCGGCCCTAGCCTGTCACACCGGTCTGTTATCAGACGAGCTGACTCCCTGTACGAGATAGAGGCCAGACGCCCATGGCGCACGATGCGTAAACGGACCCTACCCGAGGTCGACGTGCTCTGGTACGCGACCCAGCCGCTCACGCCCACCTACCGAGCGATCGTCCACGTGTTTGCCGACGCCGAGCGTGACACCTTCACCCTTGAGCTGGCCGAACCTGAAGTGCTGCAGGCGCTGCGGGCCAGCCCGTATGAGGCCGAGGTCGACGGCGAGGCCAGCCTGCGGGTTCGCCTCGACGAGCTCCATCAGCACGGAAACCTCAATCGCCGACAGGACGAGCGGGCCATCAGTCTGGAGGATCTCGACCGCCGCCGCTTCCTGTGGTCGCTCACCCCCGGGGGCAAGATCGCCCACCAAGCGATCGAGGACATCGAGTCGGGCCTGGGTCTATCCGGATCGCTGCAGGTCACCATGCTGGTCACCATCCGAGACAGCCTACGTGCCCTGATCGAAGGCGACCCGAGCGCGAACGACACCTACGCAATGCTCGACGGCCTCTTCACCGCCCAGGAGCGGTTCACCGGGGAGGCGCAGCGGTACATCGGCCGTATCACCGATCGGCATGTACTTGGCGCTGGCGGGCTTGACGAGGAGGAGTTCGGCCTTCGCAAAGAGGCCATCAAGCTGTACCTGAGTCGCTTCGTCAGTCAGCTCACCCTGCTCAGCCCCGAGATCGACGAGCTACTTCGCACCCTCGACGGGGCGCGGATCAGCGCCTTGGTCGACCATGGCGCGACCGCCGACGACATCCCACCGCCAGACGAGACCGGCGACCCGGCCGCCGAATGGCGAGCTCGGCAGCATACCCACTGGCAGGGGCTGCTCCGCTGGTATGTGCGAGCAGGCACCCGGCCACCCACCGTCGACCGGCTGCGGGCCGTCGCGCTCGACGCCGTTACGGCACTGACCCGCAGCCTGAGCCGACTCAACGCCGCCCGGACCGGCGCACCAACCCGGGCCGCCGCGTTCCTCCAGGCTGCCCGGTGGATGGCGGAGCAGGACGCCGGCGCAGCGCATCGGCTGTGGGTCGCGCTCACCGGGCTGCACCCGGCACGGCATCTGTCCATTCCCGAGGACGACCCGGAGGTCACCAGCAGGTCGGCATCCTGGTGGGACGCCGTTCCCATCGACGTTCCGGTGACCATCCGACGGCAGAACCGGTCTAACAGCACTGGCCGCGCATCCAAGGCGCGCGACACGCACGCGACGAGGCAGTTGCTCAGGCACCGCAGGCGACGCGAACGCGAGCAGGCCCGTGCGGCTCTGGCCAGGCTGCTCACCAACGGCCCTGCTCGTCTGTCGGACTTCTCCCGCCTGGACCGGCACGAATTTGACCTGCTGCTCGACCTGCTGTCCGACGCGTTGTCCGCCCGCCGTGTTGGTGGGGTTCGCAGCGCGGTCTCCGGCGCGTCCGGGGTCCAGATCGTTCTCAGCGACCCCAAGCCCGAGTCGGAACCCGCCAAACTTCAGATCGTCGATGGGACCTTCACCGGCCCTGACTATCTCGTGGACATCCAAATCGCCATCAGCGGCAACGAGCGAGTCGGCGGAGGTGTCGTGTGAGCCTCACCGACACGCTCGCCGCCGACCGTACCCAGGCGCTCATCCGCATCCGTCGGCGGCTGCTCGCCGATCCACTGCTGCACCGAGCCAACGAGCCGGAGCTCTGGCCGGCGGTGCTGCGCTACGGAGCCGACCTGGCGCGCTGGTTCGCCGTCAACCTCGGCTGGCGGTTGGTGGTCGATTCGGCCGGGGGATTCGCCCGGCTGCACAAGGTCGCGGCCCGACCGGACCCGACGCGGCCGGCCAGGCTTAACGACACCCCGCTGACGCCTCGCAAGTACACGTTGCTGTTCCTCGCCTGCGCGGCCCTTGACGAGCAACCGCGCCAGACCACCTTGTCGGTCCTGTCCGAGAACGTCGCCGAGCTGTCCGCGGCCGAGGACCCCATCCCCACCTTCGACCCGTCCAACAGCCACAGCGACCGGGTCGCGTTCGCAGGTGCGATCAAGTGGCTGGCCGCCAACCGGATCATCGCCGTCCGTGACGGCAACCTCGACGACTACGCCACCGATCCGACCGCTGACGCGCTCCTCGACGTCAACGACCGCCTGCTCGCCCACCTCCTGTCATGCCCCACCAGCCCTGCGTTGGTCGCCGATCCCACCGACGTGCTGCATGAGGTCTACCCAGCCGGCGCGGCCGGGGACATCGCCCGCGCGGGCCATCGGGTACTGCGGCGGCTGGCCGACGACCCGCTCGTGTACCACGACGACCTCGACGCCGCCGAGCGCGACTGGCTCGGGCCACGCTGGCAGGTCGCCAACCGCCTTGCCGCAGAGCTCGGGCTGACCCTGGAACGCCGCGCCGAAGGGTTCACCGCAATTGACCGGTCCATCGCCGAGCCAATGACCGACTACCGCTTCCCGGCCGCAGGATCGACCGTCGCGCATTGCGCCCTGCTGCTCGCCGAATACCTGGTCGACCGCCACCGAGCCGCCCGCGGCCCGGAGGAAGGCCGGGATGCTGCCGCCCCCGAGCCCGTACCGAGTTCAGAGCTCGTCGCCCACGTCCGCGTCCTGATCGGCGACTACGCAGCCCGCTGTGGCTGGGCCCAATGGGTCCTGGACGAGGACGGGCCCGCCCAGCTCACGGGGCGAGCGCTGGACTACCTGGCTCGGTTCCGGCTCGTCCACCGCCTGGACCATGCCGCGGTCCCGGCCCCCGCCGTCGCCCGCTTCGGGGTCGCCGGCCCCACCACTCAGGAGTCGCACCCGTGAGCCCGAGCATCCAGCCGCTGTTCCGCGCCCAGCCCGACCCCGACCGGCTGCCCACCCCGACGCGGCCGCGATACACCCTGCTGCGGATCGGCATCCAGAACATCTGGGAGTACGACATCACCACCAGGTTCGTCGCCCGCGACGGACGGCTGCTGCTGCGTGGGCAGAACGAGTCCGGGAAGACCAAGGCGGTGGAGGTGAGCCTCCCCGCCGTGCTCGACGCGATCCTGCGCGCCGAACGGCTCGACCCGTTCGGGGAGCAGGCCCGCACCATGCGAGAGAACCTCATCGGCCCGCACACCGACGAGGACGCCACCGTCGTCGCCGGCTACGTCTGGGCCGAGTTCGGCCGTCTCACCGAGCAGGGCCAGCCCCAGTATCAGACGGCAGGCTACGGGGTGCGGGCCTCCCGCAACGCCTCCGGGTTCACTTCCTGGTTCTTCCTCACCGGCCTGCGCCCCGACCTCGATCTGCACCTGTTCGTTGACGGCCGGCCGCGCAGCCAGCGAGAGCTGGACGAGGTGCTGGGCCCGCAGGGGGAAGTGTTCGGTGGCCACGGCGACCACCGCGCGGCGGTGAACCGGTACCGCGCGGCCGTGAACCGGGCGCTGTTCGGGTTCGAGGAGATGGCTCAGTTCGACAACCTCCTGACCCTCCTGATCGAGCTGCGCCGCCCCCAGCTTGCCAAGCAGCTCAAGGCATCCGACCTCTCCCGCATGCTCACCACGAGCCTGCCATCGCTGGATGTCAACCTCATCACCAAGGTCGCCGAAGGCGTCGACCGGCTCGAGGAGCACCGCGCCGCGCTGGAGGCGCTGCGCGAGACCCGCAGGACCGTCGCCGGCTTCAACATCACCTATCGGCGCTACCTGCAGACCGTCGTGGCTGAGCGGACGGCCGTGGTGCGCGGTGCCACCACCCGGGTCGACGAAACCGCCCGCGCCCTGAAGGGCACTCAGGCAACACTGCAGGCAGCCAAGCATGCCATGCAGGCCGCCTCCACCCGGCGTCGTGATCTGCGCGTGGAGGAAGGCCGGCTGCGCGCCCGCGTTGAGACCATCAAGGACAGCGACGCCTACCGGGCCACCAAGGACCTCGACAACGCCAAACGGCGGGCCGTCGAGGCGGCCAAGGACCAGGCCCAGGTGGAGGCGCGGCTCGGCAGGGAGCAGAAGGAGCTGGCCGATGCCGTCACGGGCCGCGACCGGCTGGACACGGCGGTTAGAGAACGCGCCCGACAAGTCGCCGGCACCAGTGAGGACGCGAGCGCGGCGGCCCGACCAGCCGCGCTACACGACGACCAGCGGCAGGCCGGCGCACTTGTGGGTGCCGGCGACCTCGACGGCGCCGAAGCAGTGATCCAGACGGCGGTTGCAGGCCTGCGTGACCGCATCGGTGAACTGAGCCCCTACGACGAGGCCCTCGCCGAGGGCATCCGGCAGGCCGGGAACGCCCAGCAACGCCGCGACACGCTCGCCGAGCAGGCCGCCGAAGCCCGCACCGAGGCCGTCCGGGCCGACGCAGCCGTCACCACCGCCACCGCCGAGCTCCGAGAGGCGGTCCGGACGTGGACCGAGCAATTGGACGAGCTGCCGCTCGACGCGGGCCTTCGCGACGAGCTCGACGTCGTCCAAGTCGACCGGGTCCGTGAGCTGGTGGACGACGCCGCCAGCACCCACCGTGCCGCCCTCGACGAACAGCTCGCCGACGTCGGTGCCCTACTCCGGCACGCCACCGAGGACCGCGACCGGCTCGACGGCGAACGGGAGCAGCTGGAGCGCGAGGAGTACCCGCAGCCGCCGGCGCCACCCTGGCGGCAGCGACGCCCTGACCGTTCGGGGGCGCCCCTGTACCTGCTCGGCACCTTCCGCGGAGGCAATCTGACCGGCCAGCAGCAGGCCGCGGTCGAGGCGGCCCTTGAGGCTGCCCAGCTACTCGACGCGTGGGTACACCCCGACGGAACCGTGGAGCATCCCAGCCACGACGTTCAGCTTCGGCCCCAGCCCAACCCCGAACCGGCTGGGTCACTGCTGGCAGTGATCGAGCCTGCCGCCGCCGAGGCCGTCCGCGAGCCGGTCGCCCGCAGCGTCCTGGCCAGCATCGGCCTCGGCCCAAGCGACCGTGACACCTGGGTCGACGTCGACGGCCGGTTCCGCGTCGGCAGGCTGAACGGGCAGAGCAGCAAGCCGTATGCACAATACCTCGGCCGCAGCATCCGGGAGCGCAACCGGCAGCGGCGCCTGGCCGAGCTCGCCGAGCTCATCAAGGACGCCGACGCGCTCGTGACCGACCTCATCGCCAGGCGCGACCGCCTCCGTGCGCGTCTGCGAACGGTCGACTCGGACCTTCGGCGCTTGCCGCCGCTCCGGCCGGTGACCGATGCCCGCGCCACCGCGGCCGAGGCCGACCGCCACGCCCGCCGCCTGGAGGGACAGGCCGTCGACGCCGAGACGCGGCTGAACGCATTGCGGGAACAGGTGACCGCCCGTGCGTACACCCGTGACCGGATCGCTGCGACCGTCGGGCTGACCTTATGGGCCGGCAGGCTCGGAGATCTCGCCCGCCTGGTGGGGAGCTACGAGCGAGCCGCGACCGCATGGATCTATGAGGAACGAAGGCTGCTCGAGGCGCGCGAACGACTGGAGCTCGCCGACCAGCTCGTCGTCCGGGCCGAAAGCCGCTGTGAGGGCAGCGAGGTGGAGCTGGACGAACGCCGCGCCGCGCTGGCATCGGCCGAGGAGCGCGTGGCGACCATGCAGCAGATCGTCGACGATCCCACGGGCCAGGAGGTACTTGGCCGCCTGGAGGCGGCCGAGGGGCATCTCGAGGCGGTCCGGGGGCAGCTTGAGGAACTGGAGGGGCGCTGGGACGGGCTGGTCGAGGCCGTCGCTCGTGCCGATAGCGCCGCATCCAGCCGCCACGGCGAGCACGAGCGGGCTCGAACGC
This sequence comes from Propionibacteriaceae bacterium, assembly GCA_035264145.1. Lineage (GTDB taxonomy): Bacteria > Actinomycetota > Actinomycetes > Propionibacteriales > Propionibacteriaceae > Microlunatus. Next base: position 7,292 of record DATFQP010000303.1, on the reverse strand, counting down.
AGCGCAGCACCGCCGTCGACGCATTCAAACGGCTGGCCACCGCCGGTGTCGTCCGTCACGCCGCCGAGGTACGTGACTGGCCCGATACTCCAGTCGTCGACTGGTCGGAGACGGCCGCTCTGTTGGTTGCCCGCCGGATCGCCGATGCGCTGGAGAAGGTCGCCTACGACGATGCAGCCCGCAACCGCGCCGCGACCAACCTCACCCGGGCGTTCCAGGAGCTGACCGTCGCGCTGCCGCCCGAGCTGCAGGTGGTCCCGCGCACCGAGCACGATGTTGCCATCTACTCGGTGGTCTACGACGCCCAGGAACGGTCCCTGTTCGAGCTGGCAGAGCTGCTCCAGGCTGATGTGCGCGCCCGCGAGCGCCGCATCAGCGAGGAGGACGTCCGCATCATCGACGAGTTCCTGTCCGGCGAGATTCGTGACAACGTCCGCCGCACCCTGCTCGAGGCTCGCCGGCTGGTGGACCGGATCAACGCCGATCTTGAGACCCGCACCACCCCGTCCGGACAGACCGTCAATCTCGACTGGCGCATCGACGAGGACGCCCCTGTCGGTACCTCCGAGGCAGTCGAGCTGCTGCTCACCACCCCAGGAGTCAATCGCAAGAAGGACGAGGCGCTGCGCCAGTTCCTCAAGGAACGGCTCGAGCAGGCACGCACCGACACCCGCGAAGCGACCGTGCGTGACCGGTTGATTGACCTGCTCGACTACCGGCTATGGCACCGCTTCACGGTCATGCAGCGGCGCTCCCCCCAGGAACGGTGGACGCCACTGACCCGCAGGATCCACGGCAAGGGGTCGGGCGGGTCGAAGGCGGCCACGCTGCATCTGCCGCTGTTCGCCGCTGCGGCTGCATTCTATGCATCGTCGAGACCGACGGCTCCCCGTCTGGTCGTTCTCGACGAGGCATTCGCTGGCATCGACGGGCCCACCACCGCCAAGCTGCTGGACCTGACCGTCGAGTGGGACTTTGACCTGTTCATGACGAGCTGGCGCGAGTGGATGTGCTTCCCTGAGCTCCCAGGTCTGTCCATCTACGAGATCATCCGTGACGCCGACGCCCACGTGGTCGACACCGAGTGGTTCATCTGGGATGGCACCAGCCGGCAGGAAATGGCCTCGTGACCGTGCCGTCGGCATTGACCGCGCCGCAGCTGCAGTTCGTGTGGGAAGCGGTCCACGACCGCTACGCCAGGCAAGCAGCCGACGTTCCGGTCCACTCCATCACCTTCACCAAGCTGACGAGACCGCAGCGGGACGCGCTGGCCGGCCTGCTCGGCAGGAGCCGGCTGCCCGGCCCCACCGTGACCGTCCGCATCGACCAACTCGACCGGCGCCTGCTCGACTCGGACGCGGCCATGACCGCGCGCCAAGTCGCCGAGCTGCTCTGCGGTCCGATCGTCAACCGCCCTGCCCAGCGGCGGGCCGCCCGCCAGGCCCGCGAGCGGATGTGGGACGAGCTCGAGCAAGCCGCCGACCCCAGGCTCGCCGGTTGGATCCACCACCTGCGGGTCTCCGGCACCGGAACCCGGCTGGCCGCTGCGGCCGGAATGGCGGCCGACCAGCTCGTCACCGAGGCGCTAGCGGTCGCGGCCCTGCTGCCCGCCAACGGGATCGCGCTGGCGCGGCTGGCCGAGCGGGCCACCGGCGACCCGCACGCGCTCGATCGGGGCCGTCAGCTCCGCACGCTCGTGCTCCTGGCGGCGTTGCACCTGACCGGCGAGCCAATGCAGATCCCGCCGTCGTTGGTTACCCAGCGGGCTGTACTCGCGACCGTCGGGATCTACCTCGACAGCCTGTCCACCGATGTGCTCGTCCTGGGGCTGCGCGCTGACGGCACCGGCCATGTCGATCGACTGCTCAACCACGCGGCCGACGCCGGCGAGCCGCTGCGGCTGACGCTTCGGATGCTGCAGGGCACCCCGCCGAGCATCAGGCCGACCAGCCAGCCGCTGTCAGTATGCGAGAACCCGTCGGTGGTCGAGGCCGCGGCCGCACGACTTGGCGGGCGCTCGTCCCCGTTGGTGTGCACCGACGGAATCCCCACCACCGCCGTGTTACGCCTGCTGGCCGGGACCCGCCGGACGGGTGCGTTCGTGCGCGTGTCCGCCGACTTCGACGCCGCTGGCGTGCGGATCACGAACCTCCTGGCCAAACACGTGTCAGCGATCCCATGGCGCTATACGGCCGACACCTACCGGCAGGCCATTATTGCCCAGGCAGATCGCCAACACGTCCGCCTCACCGGCCAGATCCCCGACGGCCTCCTCGACCCCCAGCTGGCCACTGAGATGCGTCGGACAAGGGTCGCGGTCTACGAGGAGCAGCAGACGGACATCCTTCTGGGAGATCTACGAACCGACTGACGGACCGGCGCAACAGGGTCTCGCTTCAGACCCTGTTGCGGACGCCTCCAAGAAGATCCCGCGCCCGCCAGAACACCGCGTCCAGCATCTCCTCGGTCAGGCGCCGCGTGCTCGTGTTCTGCTGCCACAACCAACGTTTCTACGCCGAAGGCTGGCGGCAGGACTTGCTCTGCTAGGCAGGTAGACGATGCTACGTGAGGCGGATCACTGACACCAGAACACCTGTTCGATAACATCTGGCGAACTCGGAACACCGCCTGCCTCGGCCCCGCAGGAGGCTTCGATGACACACCGCCAGATCCTTCGCCAGCTCGCCGAGGCCGGGCGGCTTCACCTCCAAGACTTCGGCGACGCTGCCCTGGTCCACCTACTGCGCGACGAACTTGTCACGGTAGCCGGGCAGACTGTGACCTTGACCGAGAAGGGTCGCCGCCGTGTCGCCCCAAAAAAGACGACCACCAAGGTCGCCAAGCCACTGCACCCGCTGACCCCGCTGCGGCGGAACTACCCGGTCGGACGGCGTGAGCAGCCGAGCAAGCGCGGCTACTACGCCGCCGAGGAACGAAGCCGGCGAGAGGTCGCGGAATGGATGGACCGCCATGGACCGCCACCAATCGACTGGTCCAACCCGGATCCCGAGCGCCAGAAGGAGCTCCGGGAGCTTGCCCGACTCCTGTCGGCGCCGCTCCGACACGACGATGGCACCGAATGGACCGCAGACGACCACTTCCGTAGCCGCCTTCGCACCCACCTAGACGAGCCCGAAAGCTCTCTGCTCCCTGCGGCCCAGGCCGCCGACAGTGAGCCCATCTGGCACGGGCACGGCTACAAGCTGGACGACGGCAGCTTCGAGTTCCCGCCCGACATGACCAGCCGCCAGTACTTCAACCTGCACGCGCGACTGCACGCCGAACGGGACTGGCCACACCGCCACCGCCGGCTCCACCGAAACGAGGAGGAAATCCTCGCCAAAGAGCTGCGGATTCCGCTGGCGCAGCTTCATGCGGCCAACGCCAAGGGCGGTATGTTCGACCTCACCAGGCTGCCCAGCGATGAGAAGGAACGCCGCGAGAAGGTCCTCGGGCTCGCCAGCCACGGCTACTACGTCTACACGGTAAACGCCGGGCGGCTGCGAACCTTGCACCAGGTCCCGACCGAAGACGACCTCCTAGCGCTCCCCGCGGGTCTGGCGAGCGAGCTGTGGTGCGGCTGGCTGCCGTACTACCTCGAACATCATCCTGACGCCTTCCTGCCCGCGACGCTAGAAGGCCACAACGCGACGATCCAGCAACTCTTCGACCATCCCGAGCAGCGGGAACGCCTCGATGAGGGCTACGTCATCTACCTCAGGTGCATGCACTGTCATCCCAGGCATCAAGCGCTCGAGGACCCGGCAGAGACCTACGACAGCTCCAGGCACCTGTGTGTCTGCGGGCACAGCGCTGACCTGCATCTCCTCGGGCCCTTTGTCATCTGGAGGCTAGAGCCACACGATGGCCGATGCACCGAGTGCGAGTGCATCTCCTTCAGGGAGACCCCAGACTCAACTTGTCGATAGCCGGTAACGAGCCCGACAGGTTGAGCCTCTCAGGCTATCTGGTCTGAGGGTCCTCCTTGAGCAGCTCTCGTGCCCGCATAAACACGGCATCCAGCATCGACTCCGTGAGGCGCATGGTCGAGGCGTCCTGTTCCCACAACTGAACGTTTTCAATACAGTGGAAGAATTCCTCGCCGCTAATGGCCTATCTGTCTCGTTGACGGTGAGGACCTGAAGCTCAAGCTTCGCTAGCGAAGGAGAGCTGAGTCGAGCGTCCCAACCGGCTCGCATCCCATCGCAACCCGTCCCTTCAACCTCAACCCTGGAGCAACTTTCGTGCCCGCAGGAAGACACGGTCAAGCATCGGCTCGGTAAGACGGCCGGTCTGTGTGTTCTGTTGGCTCACATGGAAGCTCCCAAGCAGCACCCGGTCTTGGGGCAGTGCGGCCTCGGCACCGTGGCCGAAGCGGGGCTTGGGGCGGACGGGACCAAGATGGCGCAGCGCTGAATCCCAAGCGAAAGCGCCCAGCGCCACCACGACCCGGACCTCCAGCAGATCGAGCTCGGCGTGCAGCCACGGCGCGCACTTGGCGCGCTCCTGGGGGAGTGGCTTGTTCTCGGGCGGCGCGCACTTGACGGGTGCGGTGACGTAGCAGCCGGCGAGAACGAGGCCGTCGTCGCGCGACACTGACCTAGGTTGGTTGGCGAACCCGGTGCGCCATAGGGAGGCGAACAGCCAGTCGCCGGAGCGGTCGCCAGTGAAGATCCGGCCGGTGCGGTTGCCGCCGTGGGCGGCCGGGGCGAGGCCGAGGATGAGGAGTCTGGCGGTGGGGTCGCCGAAGCCAGGGACGGGGCGACCCCAGTACTCCTGGTCGCGGAAGGCGGCCCGCTTCTCCCTGGCGACCTGCTCCCGCCAGGCGACCAGGCGAGGACATTGCCGGCACTGCACCAGCTCGCGGTTGAGCTGCTGGAATTGCTTGCCGAGGGCCATCCCGTCTGGCGGTGTCACAGCGGATCTCCGGGTACGCCAGCATTGGACATGCTGTGAGTATGCCGAGGACGGATCACCCTCGCTTGTGTGAGACGGCGGCAATTGCCTACAAGGGTGGAACTACGCGCGCGAGCTGCGGCTCGAGGACGGTCACCGTCGGCCTGGTGCAGGAAATCCTTTGGCCGCTGGCGAGTATGTATGACACCCGCTGGAGATTGAGCCGAGCGTGAGCTTGCCGGCGGTGGGTGCGCAACGCCTGCAGAGCTTCGATTGCTTCCTCAGCAAACGACCACCTCCCGCTGGTGAAACAGAAGGCGCCGAGAGTCGGGTCCTGGAGGAGTCGGAACAACATGTCGACCTGAGGCTCGCAGCCGCGGCCTTGCCTGGTCGCCATCCGGCGCTCTTCAAGGGTTGACGGGCACGCGCATGGCCGCTGCGTCGTGTATCGGCATTGAGTTCGTCCATCACAGGAATGCCGAGTATCGCGATGCCATCGCAGCCGCAAGGCACCGGGGTCGGTGAGAAGGATGTCTACGGCAATCGAAGTCGTGGTGACACTCCAGGTGTCGCCGCCGACATGTCGTGGACTCCCGCCAAGCTGCTCTGCTATGTGATCAAGCACCAGGGGCAGGTTGGAGGCGATGCGCCACGTTGCGAGGACCTCCGGGCGGTTGCGGAGCAAGGTGGCGTAGTGGAAGCGACCGGCAACCTGGTCCGCGTCCGTGCGGTCGAGTTCGAGGGCGAGGGTTGATCGGTGCAGAACCATGGGCTGAGCGTCCTGAGCGACGGTAGCGTGGTCAGGCGCCGGAGGCTGCTTGGTCACGAGCTTGTCGAGCGGCGAGCTTGACGCGGCCCGGTCGTTGAGGCGGCTACGGTCTGGCACGGGAGGCTCCGGGCAGGTTGACTGAACGCCCGGGTAGAGGAACGCGACGTACTCACTGAACACCTGACAGGCCGCGCAGACCGATCTGCTGCAGCCACAGCACCGCCTGCTGTCAGTTTGTCGACGGCGCTGTGAGTAGCCTCAGGCGGCTGCGGGCTGTTTGAGGTCTGCCCGTGTGAGGTTCGCGAACAGCAGCAGTCAAGGCAGTAAGGATCGCCGCTTTGTGCGGGGCTCTTCATAGTCGTCAGAGGTCAATCGCTACCCGCGGTCTGGGCTCCCGCGGCACGATCGCCGAACCTGCTCCTTGTCCCCGAGCTACCACAACACCAGCCCTCGGAGGGGGTTCGCGCTCGTCGGTCTCGTAAGGTAGATGCGTCCTGTCTCGAACGAAGGGCTCAGGAGGGTGATGCCGCGAGCCACTCCGGTCGTCGAGCCACAAGGCGAGTCCAAGGTGCTTCACGAAGTCGCTGCCCATGATGAGCAGCAGCTCCAGGAGCGCCTCAAGGCCAGCCCGGACCTCCTGCCGATCGAGGATTTTCGAGCTTGCGGGTCCGGTCACTTTCGAGTGCAACGCGAAGGGAGGCCGCTGGTGGCCTCGGTCGAGAAGATGTTGGAGGACGCTCGGCAGCTCGACCTATCGAGCGTCGACGGATGTTTCCGCTTGGGCGACCTCGCCGAGGCGATGTGCCGAGAACTCCCAGTAGCCGTCGATCTGTTCGAGCGGCTCGCTATCGATCTTGGGGTCGACCGCAATTTCTTGACAGAGGCCTGGTATGTGGCGACCGCATTCCCGCCCACCACCCGCCCTCCTGGCCTACCCTGGGCCAGCTATTTGCTGCTGCGGTTCCACGCCGAGCGGCACGAGCTGGCCGAGTGCGCCGCACGCGAGGGCTGGCCCCAAGAGGATGTCGAGCGGGAACTGGCAGTCCGCTTCGCCGCCACCCACGCACAGGGCCGAGCCGTTGGCATGTGGCCTCCGAGTACTCCACATCAACGATGGAAGCCGCGACCCAAGCCGCCCTACAGATCGTGAATACCAGACGCGCCGCGGCATCTGGCTCCCGCCGAGGGCACCCCTAAGGCTTGGAACGGCCTCGCCTGCGGCGCCGCGGCCGGGTCCCTGCTCCCGGCCGCGGACCGGCCGTGTCGCGGCCAGGCGGCGCATACCGCGGCGCTCGGCGGCCGCGTCAAGGACGCTGCGCGGTCCTTCGGACCGGCCTTCGGCCGCCCTTGACTCGACCCCGGCGTCGCGGGCCGAGCCACTCGCCGCCCTGAGCGGGCGGAGACTAGGCCGCCCGGCCACGACCTAACGATTCCGCAGGAATCATAGAGCAGGAATCATAGATGAGGACTCCCGCCTCGCCAGCCCGTCAGGTCGGCTGGGGCAGGGGAGGCGTGAACCACCATAAAGCAGTCATTTGACCACGCTCCTATCATCGGCGAGATGTTGTCTATTCCCGGTCTGGCCACCTACGGCGCCCCTTCCGCTCTCATGGAGGTGTGGGCCAAG
>DATFQP010000302.1:0-7880 GCA_035264145.1 Propionibacteriaceae bacterium | reverse complement strand
AGCCATGGGGTAGAACGCACTGAAGGTGTCCTGGACGAAGTGCGGGTGCAACTCACGGTCACTGCGCACCGCTCCTCCGATGTCCGGCTGGGCTTCGAGTAGCAAGGTGTCCCAACCTGCGTCAGCCAAGCGGTTCGCCGCTACCAGCCCGTTCGAGCCGCCGCCGATGACGACCGCATCCACCTCCGCCGGGAGCGCCATGTCTGCCTTTCACCAAAGTCGCGTGAGACACCATTCTCGCCCGAGCTACCCGGCCTCGTGCATGGCGGAGCCGCTGGCTGTTCGTAAGACGCCGAGCTCGAATCTTGTCCCTCCGAAAATGATCGCTAATGGACACGTTTCGGGCTGGTCAGGCCCATGTATGGCGTCACCGCGGTAGATATTCAAGGCGACCGGTCCATGGGATGTTTGGGTGCCGGGCCATCAGACACCGGCATCCCGCCTCAGCGTGCCGGGCCATCAGACACCGGCATCCCGCCTCAGCGCCTCGGATCAGAGGATCGGGCGCCCGCCTGTCACGGCGATCCGCGCTCCGGAGATGTAACTGCCCGCCTCCGAAGCGAGGAGGACGTACACCGGGGCAAGCTCGACCGGCTGGCCCGCTCGGCCTAACGGCGTGTCCTGACCGAACTGCTCGACTTTCTCGGGCGGCATGGTCGCCGGGATGAGCGGCGTCCAGATCGGGCCGGGTGCGACGCTGTTCACCCGGATACCCTTCTCGCCCAGCAACTGGGCCAGGCTGGCACAGAAGTTGGCGATCGCTGCCTTGGTGGCGGCATACGGCGCCAGCGTCGGTGAAGGCATGTCGGAGTTCACCGACGAACTTCCGATGATCGACGACCCGGCCTTCATATGAGGCACTGCCGCCTTCGCCAAGTGGAAGAAGGCAGCCACGTTGGTGTCGAAGGTACGGTCCCAGTCCTCGTCCGGAATCTCCTCAAGCGACTCGTAGGTCATCTGGTAGGCAGCGTTGCTGACCAAGATGTCGACGCCCCCCAGCTCCTTCACCGCCGTTGCGATGAGATCACGGCAATGCTGGGGTTGGGAGATATCACCCTTGACCAAGCACGCCTTGCGGCCGGCTTTCTCCACGTAGCCCTTGACCTCCTCGGCGTCAGAGTCCTCGCTGAGGTAAGAGATCAAGACATCGGCACCCTCCCGGGCGTACGCGATCGCCACGGCCCGTCCGATCCCGGAGTCCGCGCCAGTGATCACCGCTACCTTGCCCTCGAGCTGTCCCGTGCCCTGGTAGCTTTCCTCGCCGCAGTCCGGGACGGGAGTCATCTCGCTCTGAATGCCGGGTACGTCCTGCTGTTGTGCTGGTTGGCCCATCGGGCGCTCCTTTCCGTCGATTCTCTTTTGGCGGGTGTACCCACTCACCGGCTCAGTGACCCTGGATTCGCCCACGAATCTGCCATCCGCTGCCGAAGGTTCGGCGGCCGATGCCAGGATCAGTTGCGGATGCCGGGGGTCAGACCTCCGTCAGCTGCGGTGCTCGTTGAAGCGATCCGCTGCCCGCCGGCCCAGAGTGGTGATCGCATCCGAGACCCGTCGACCAGATGGGCTCATCCGCTGTGCGGCTTGCCAACCCTCGACGGTCTCGGCCGGCGCGGACGATCCCGGCAGCAGTTGCGCTGCCAGGTCGAATACGGCCGATGTCAGCGTCGGGAACAAGGCATCGATGCGCCAACCAATCCGGGCTAGCGGGGTGGTGACCACCATGGCACGTCCCACCAATATCCCGCTGACGACCTGGGCGGCTGCGCGCTCAGCGTCGATGGAGACGAGCGGCAGTGAGGCTCCAGCTGAGAACCAGGCGAACTCTGCCGGGTGATTACCCACGAAATGGGCCCGCAGGTGTGATCCGGTACGCATCAAGCCGGGAGCCACGGTGGTCACCGACACCCCTGAGCCGGCAAGTTCCGCTCGTAGCCCGCGGCCGAATCCGACCGCTCCAAACTTCGCCGAGCAATAGGGCAGCAGGTGAGGTACCGAAACGAGGCCACCGACCGAGGTGATCAATCCAATCCGTCCCCGCTTTCGCTCTCGCATTCCAGGCACGACGGCGAGGGAGATGTTGATCGGCCCCCACAGCATGGTGTCGATCGCGGAGGTGAAGTGTTCCCGGGTCAGTGCTTCCAGCGGCCCAACCTGGATGATCCCGGCCACACAGATCATCACCTCGATGGGCCCTTGAGCCTCCTCGACGCGACGGACCAGATCATCCACTTGATCACGGTTGGTCACATCGCAGGTCTCGGTGGTGACGTCGTGCCCTGCCGAGCTGAGGTCGGCCGCGGCCCGCTCCAGCGCGTCGGCGTCGCGGGCGCAAATCACGAGCCGATGGCCGCGGCGTCCCAGTTCGTGCGCGAGGAGGAGGCCAAACCCACGAGAGCCGCCCATCACCAAGGCGAGGGGGGCGACAGGGGAGGCTGTTGAGGTCATGGTCGAGCGTATCGACGCCGTAGCCGGCTGCCGTACGGAGGGTCGCCGGGGGTCATCGTCGTCTATCACGTTCTGGTGCATCGCACTCCGATCTCCTTGTGTACGTTGTAAAGCTCCGTTACCGTCTGAAGGTGCTTGATCTTGAACTTCTCGGCACTCCGCAGCGCGGTGAGGCGAGGTAGCCATTCACCGCTTCAGGAAAGGAACGGCAATGAGGTTGAAGGCTCTCGCGGGGACCGTTGCTGCCGCCGCTTTGGTGTTGAGCGCCTGCGGCGGCGGTGGCGATGAAGGCGGTGCTTCGTCGGAGCAGTCCGGAAGCGCGGGTCCGACCTTCGGCACCAATCCGTCCGGTGCGCTGGCCGCCTGGGGGTTCGAGAACGCAGACGAGGTCGGCACCTCACGGCTCGACTACGCCAAGGGGAAGCTTCCGGGAGTCACGATCAAGATCGACCAGACCGCATTCGACGCGCAGAAGTTCACCACTCGCGCGGCCAGCGGCAACGTGCCCGACGCCGTCCAGATGGACCGCCAGTATGTGGCGACCTACGCCGCCAAGGGTCTGATCAAACCGCTTGACGGTTGCTTCTCGGCCTACAACGTCGATCCTCGGTCGCAGTACTACCAGTCGGTGACCGATGACGTGACGTTCGACGGCAAGATCTGGGCCGTGCCGCAGTTCTATCAACCGCCGGCAATCATGCTCAACAAGCGGGTCATGGAGAAGGCCGGCGTCACCGCCGCGGACATCGACACCTCCAAGCCCGACGTGCTTCTCGCCGCGGTCGCCAAGATGTACAAGGCAAGCGGTGGCACGCCCACGACGATGGGCTTGGACGCGCAGCCCACCGGGCAACCCGGGCTCTGGCTGCTCGGCTTCGGCGGCCAGCTGATCGACCAGGACGGCAAGCCAACCCTGGACAATCCCAACAACGCGAAGGCGGTCGCGTTCCTCAAGCAGCTGATGGATGCCCAGGGCGGATACGCCAAGGCCAAGAGCTTCACGGACTCGTTCGACTTCTTCGGAGAAAAGAACCAGTTCGTCAAGGATCAGGTCGGATCTGAAGTTGTCGCTCAGTGGTACGTGAACGTGCTGACGCCGTATGTGAAGAAGGTGGACATCTCGGCGGTTCCGTTCAAGGACACCAGCGGTCAGCCCTTCTCGGTGGCCAGCGGCACCTCGTTCGTCATTCCTGACGCGGCCAAGAATCCCGACGCAGCCTGCGCTTGGATGATCAACCTGACATCTCAGGAGGCCTGGATGGCCGCGGGCGCCGCCCGGGCGAAGACGATCGAGAAGACCCCGGACGCCATAAACACGGGTCTGTTCACCGGCTCGCCGGCGGCGGACAAGGCGATCCGGGAACAGTACGTCAAAGAAAGCGACAACGCCGGCTTCAACGAGGCGATCGGCACGTTCTACGACGTGGTGGGATCCGGTAAGTCCTTCGGTGCCTCACCGGCGGGTCAGCAGATCCAAACCGAGCTGCAGAACGCGATCACCTCGGCCCTCCTCGGCAACAAGACACCTGAAGCGGCTCTTGCTGACGCCCAGACCGCTGCTCTACGGGCGTACAACCAAGCACGGTAGCTCCCGCTGACCGACGCGGCCTTTTGAGCCACCTCGACAGGCGTCGAGCCGATCCGGCGACGGCCCGAGGGAGCCGTCGGCGGCGCGCAAGGTCGCATCGACGGCGGAGGGTTCAGCCGGTCTGGCGGCGCCCAAACCCGTCCCATCAGCCGATCTTCGGCCGGCTGGAGGCGGATCTGCGGCTAGTCGGCACCGCTCTGCCGTGTCAGCCCTTTCGGCCCTGGGTGGCGACCCCTTCGATGAAGTAGCGCTGGCCAAAGGCGAACAGCAGCAGCATGGGGATGGTCACCAGCAGCGAGGCCACCATGACGAACTGATAGTCACCGTGGCCGCCCGCCGTCGGACTGTACTTCGTCATTGCGTACGAGATCCCTAGCGGCACCGTAAAACTCTCCGGTGTGCCGGCATTGAGGTAGATCAACGCCGCCTGGAGATTGTTCCAGCTCGCTTGGAACTCGAAGAGGAAGACGATGATGAACGACGGAATGGAGAGCGGCAGAGCGATGCGTCGGAACAGGCCGAAGTAGGAGGCCCCGTCCACACGCGCTGCCTCGAACAGTTCTCGTGGCAGCCCGAGGAAGAACTGGCGCTGCAGGAAGATGTAGAAGGCGGAGCCGAAGAGGTTCATGCCCCAGAGCGGGACGGTTGTGCCCAGCAGCCCGATGTTCTTCCAGATCAGGTACTGCGGAATCAGCGTGACCGCGCCGGGCAGCATCATCGTGGCGAGCACCAGACCGAAGAGAAGCCTGCGGCCTGGAAACTTGAAGTAGGCGAAGCCGAACGCGACGACGGCGCTGGACAAGGCCACGAAGCCAGCCGCAAGCAGTGCGATCACCAGGCTGGTCCCTATCCAGTTCAACAGCGGCAACTCATCCCACACCTGCACGTAGTTCTGCGGCACGAAGGTTTCGGGAATCAAGCGGTTGTCGAACACCTGACCCCGCGGCTTGAGGCTTGCGGCCAGCAGCCACACGAACGGATAGAGAAAAAGCACTGCGAACCCGGCAAGCATGATCCAGAGAAAGACCCGTGCGACGAGCCGTTTGGCCCGGCCAGTTCCGCCGGCCCTCCGGACGGGTTGCTCGGTTTCCGCAATCGCCAAGCCCGCCGGTTGTGCCTGTATCGGCAGAGCCGCCGAGGAGGGCTGCGTGATGGACATCAGCGCTCTCCCTCGTAATAGACGAACCGGTTGCCGAATCTCACCTGGAAGGCGGTGATGATCATGACGAGTACGAAGAGCAGCCAGGCCATCGCCGCAGCGAATCCGAAGTCGAACTGGCGGAACGCCTGCTGGAACAGGTAGACACCGTAGAACAGCGACGAGTCGGGCGACGCGTTGCTCTGGTCACGCCAAAACAGCAGGAAAGCTTGATCGAATACCTGCATGGCGGCGATCGTCAAGACGATGACGTTGAAGAAGATCGCGGGCGAAATCATCGGAACGGTGATCGTGAAGAACTGCCGGATGGGGCCGGCACCGTCCAGCGAGGCCACTTCGTACAGGTCTCTGGGAACGTTCTTCAGCGCCGCGAGGAAGATCACCATGGTGCCGCTGACTCCCCAGAGCGTCATCAACACGATCGAGGGCTTCACCCAGGACGGATCGACCAGCCACTGCGGGCCTTCAATACCGATCAGCGCGAGCCCCTTGTTGATCGCGCCTGTATTGCCGTTCAGCAGGAGGAAGAAGATCGATGCGGTGGCGACCGCCGGGGCCATCTTCGGCAGGTAATACAAGGTCCTGAAGGCCCCCGCGCTGCGGCCCACCCAGTTGAGCAGCAGCGCCAGCAGCAGGGCGAAGCAAGTCTCCAACGGCACGGCCATCAGCGCGTAGAGCAAGGTGTTCTTCAGTGACATGACGACCTTCGGGTCGTCGAACATGGCCCGATAGTTGTCCAGTCCGGCCGGCCGGGTGGTGTTCTTGGCCAGGTTGTAGTAGCTGAACGAGATCACCAAGCTGTAGATCATGGCGCCCAACGTGAAGATCAGAAAACCGATGATCCACGGGCTGATGAAGAGGTAGCCGGCCACGGCTTCGCGTCGGTTGTACTTCTTGACGCGAAGTGTGCCGTTCCTGGTCGGCTTGCCTTCTGCGACCCCCTCCTGGTTCTTGGTCAGAACAGCCATCGGAAGCCCTGGCCGCTAGCCCCCGCACCGGGAAGAGGACCGTTCATCGCCGGCCCTCCTTAGTGGACCACCGCCTTTTCCGCTCCGGCCCCGGTCAGCGCCCGCACGGACAGCTCGTCGTAGCGCTCGGCGCTGTGCGTCTCCTTGCTGATCAAGGTACCCAGGTAGCCGCATAGGAAACCGAACGGGATCGAGATCAGCCCGGGGTTGCGCAGCGGGAACCAGGCGAAGTCCACGGTGGTGAATAGGGAGGTCGCCGTGCCGGAGACAACCGGGGAGAAGGTGACCAGGAAGACGGCCATGATCAATCCCCCGTAGATGCTGAAGGTCGCGCCCCGAGTGTTGAACCGCCGCCAGAACAGGTTGTAGAGCAAGGCCGGAAGGTTGGCGGACGCAGCGACCGCGAAAGCCAGAGCCACCAGGAAGGCGATGTTCAGCCGCTGCGCCGGAATAGCGAGCAAAATCGCGATCGAACCGATGGCGAACGCCGCAATCCGGGCGACGCGCAGCTCACTTTGCTCGCTTGCCTGACCCTTCTTGAACACGTTGGCGTAAAGATCGTGGGCGACCGACGAGGCCGAGGTGAGGGTCAGGCCGGCAACCACCGCCAGGATCGTCGCAAACGCGACGGCGGAGATCAGCGCCAACAAGACGGACCCGCCGAGTGTGCCTTCCCCGCCGCCAACCGCTTGAGCCAGCAGCGGTGAGGCGGCGTTTCCGGCGGAGGTCTGGATTTGGCTACCTTTGCCGGTGTCGACCAGCGCCGCGGCACCGAAGCCCAGCACCAGCGTCATCAGATAGAACGAGCCGATCAGCCCGATTGCCCAGAGCACGGATTTGCGGGCGGCCCGGGCCGTCGGGGTGGTGTAGAACCGGATCAGGATGTGCGGCAGGCCTGCCGTGCCCAGCACCAGGGCCAAGCCGAGGGACAGGAAGTCCAACTTGCCCGTCAAGTCCTTGCCGTACAGCTGGCCCGGTTGCAGGAACGCCTCGCCCTTGCCCGACTTGTCCGCTGCGGCGCCGAGCAGCTCGGAGAGATTGAAGCTGAACTTCGCGAGCACCAGCACGGTGATCAACAGTGTGCCGGTCATCAGCAGCACGGCCTTGACGATCTGCACCCACGTGGTGCCCTTCATCCCACCGAAGGTCACGTAGATGATCATCAGCGCGCCCACCAGGACGATGACGAGATTCTTGACCCCGGCGCTGTCGACGCCGAGAAGCAAGCCAACCAGGGCGCCGGCGCCGACCATCTGGGCCAGCAAGTAGAAGATCGACACCACGATGGTGGAGGTGGCGGCGGCGGTGCGGACCGGTGTCTGACGCATCCGGTACGCCAGCTGATCGGCCATGGTGAAGCGGCCCGAGTTGCGCAGCAACTCGGCGACCAGGAGCAGGGCCACCAGCCACGCCACCAGAAAGCCGATGGAATAGAGGAAGCCGTCATAGCCGTACAGGGCGATGGCGCCGGAGATGCCAAGGAAGGACGCGGCGGACATGTAGTCACCGCTGATCGCGAGCCCGTTCTGGAAGCCGCCGAACGAGCGGCCGCCGGCGTAGTAGTCGGCGGTGGTCTTGTTCTGCCGCGACGCCCAGAACGTGATGTAGAGCGTGAGCGCCACAACCGCCAGGAACAACCCGATGGTCAGGGCGCGATTGCCCGTGGCCAGCGGAACCAAGAGGGCGGCGTTCATCGCCCGGCCTCCTGCTCAAATTCGTT
>DATFQP010000301.1:0-2399 GCA_035264145.1 Propionibacteriaceae bacterium | reverse complement strand
CGGGTGTCCCCGCGACCGTCGACCACTTGTGTACCCAGCCGCACGACCACGTTCGAAGTGGCCTCGATTTGGCGAACCAGGTAGTCAGACATACCGGCGGCAAGGGAAGCGCCTCGGACAAGGAGGTTGACGCGGGCGGCGTACTTGGCCAGGTGAAGAGCCGCCTGCCCCGCTGAGTTGGCCCCGCCAACGACGAACACGTCCTCGCCGGCGACGGCTGGAGCCATCACGCCCGCGGCGCCGTAGAACACCCCTGCGCCGATGAGTCGGTCCAGCTCGGGAATCTCGAGATGGCGGTAGGTGACGCCGGCCGCGAGAATCACCGCTCGTCCGGCCACCTGGCTGCCATCCTCCAGAGTGAGCACCTGTTGGCTGCCATGGAAGGCAAGGCCCGTGACTCGGTGGGTGAAGACGAACTCTGCCCCGAGGAGCACGGCCTGCTGCCAGGCCCGATGGGCCAGTTCACCTCCGGAGATGCCACGGTGGAAACCGAGGTAGTTGCGGATCATGGAGCTGGTGCCGGCCTGACCGCCGATCGACCGCGCCTCGAGGACCAAGGTGGGCAGACCCTCGGAAGCACCGTAGACCGCCGCTGCGAGACCAGCTGGTCCGGCGCCGAGCACAATTAGGTCGTAGGCGAGGGCGGCAGGCCGGATTTGGATTCCGTGGGCGCCGGCGAGTTGGCGCATCGATGGTTGGTGTAGCACGATCCCGTCGTGTTGGATGACCGCCGGTAACCGGTTCACGTCGACCCGGTATTCGCCGATGAGTTGGCGGCCCAGCTGGCTGTCCTGGGTATGCAAGTCGAACGGCACGCCATTAACGGTGAGGCCGTCACGTAGGTCATGGCTGCGGGGATCCCACTGTTCGCCGATGACGCGGTACACCAGGTGCCGTTGCTGATGGGCCGTCGACCACGCGGTGAGTGCCTCCTGCACCAGCGGGTAGAGCCATTCCTCCGGGTTGACCCAGTCCTTGACCATCCAGCCGTCGATTTGGCCGAGTGCGCTGGCGCGCCGCAGCGCGGGCAGCTCCGTAAACGGGATGCGGGTGTGGTACTCGTCCATGTCGAACAGCAGGATCCGGGCAACACTGCGGTGCAGACCTGCGGCCCGTTCCAGGAACTGGACCCCGTCGCCGTCCGGAAGGTGCAGGTCGACCGCCACAAGGGCCAGATCGTCCCCGCGGGCAGTCAGCGTGTTCAGCTCCGCCACGCCCTCGGTAGCTGAGGTAGCGGTAAGCACTCGGTAGTCGGAACCGAACCGGTGGTCCAGCGCTGCCTTGGTCGTCTGCACATCGTGTGGATCACCGCCCACCACCAGTAACACGGGAGCCGAGCCAGTCATGAGGTAGCCACCGCAGGCGGAGCGGCATCCATCCGGTGCAGTGCCGGGTTCAGCAGCATGTCGAGCGTGATTGCCACGTACACAACGCCGAGGCCGACGATCGTGGGTATCTGGCCCGCGCCCTCAGCGCTTACCTGTGTTTCACCAACCGACATCTAAAAGAGGTCCTCCAAACTCGTGAAAGCCGCGCAGCCCACAACTGCCCAACACGCGCCTGGTGTTGATCAACAACCCGAGCCGCGCGGCCAGCGGCCCTTGTTACCATTACCGAAGATCGGCCCTGAGCCCCATGACATGGAGCAAGCCCGGCCCCATGGCGCTCATCCTGATCGTTGACGACAGTCCTTCACAACCTCCTTCGAAGCCGTAGTTGTTCGTCGTCAACCGATGTACTGATGATTGATTATCCGATCCGCTTGGCGCTCAACATTCCGCTAGCCGGAGAGGATCCCGATCTTGTCCCTGCTGTCAACCTCATGCTTCATCACGAATCGACCCGAGCACGTCCATTGCGCGCAGCGCCGGGTTGAGGACCATGGCGACCGCGAGAGCCAGGTAGATGCCACCCATCCCGACGAGTGTGGCGACCAGTCCCGCCTCCGCCACGACAAGCCCCACGACGGTGGCCCCCAGCGGAACCCCGACCATCGAGAGCGCCGAGACCGTGCCGATCACGCGCCCGAGGAGATCCGTGGGGGTGGTCTCCTGGATTGCGGTCGCGAACAAGGCGTTCATAGGCCCGAAGATCAATCCAGACACCGTGAGGGCCGACAGTAACGCCGGGAGCGGCGGAGTAGCGGCCAGTGATCCGAACATGACGACGGGGGCAAGAAGCATGCAGGTCAGGAACGTGAGGCGGCGCGGGAGCCGGTGTCCCACGACGCTGAAGGCAAGCGTGCCGACAAGGGCACCCGCGAGGAATAGTCAAGACCTGTGGATCGGCGTTCCTTAGGCTGCTTGTTGATCTTCTTCTTGTTGATGATGGTCGGTCGGTCGTTCGGCGAGCTTGCCGTTGATGAAGGTGGCTCCGGCCCGGACCAGCGGCACCAGGTG